>JAAYFT010000121.1 GCA_012728125.1 Tissierellia bacterium
AGAGATCGAATTAATGGATTATATAAATTGGTATAATAACCATAGATTACATGGTTCACTAGATTATCAAACCCCTATGGAGTACAAGGAAAAACAATCAAGATTAAAAGATTCTATGTAGTAAATTATCTTAAAATAGCAAACAAATTCATGGGGATTTATATAAATTGTTCGGTAAAAATATGTCCAAAAAAGTGTTGACATATCAATGTCCAGTTACAAATAAGTTTGCTCACGGAGTGACAAAGTTTGCTCTTGGAAGGTAATGAGTATTCATACGCAGGGTATAACCTACAGGAGGAAGAACACAAAAAAACCGCCAAAGGGAATTCTCCCCCTGACGGTTGGCGATTGCGATAAGCAAACTTTGTAATTGTAAACAAACTCGTGTGTAATGAAACAAATATTATCTCTTTGAGAATTGTGGGGCTCTTCTTGCTTTCTTTAAGCCGTATTTCTTTCTTTCTTTCATTCTTGAATCTCTTGTTAAATGGCCGGCTTTTTTAAGTATTGGTCTTAACTCTTCGTCTGCCTTTAATAAAGCTCTGGCTATACCATGTCTGATAGCACCAGCTTGGCCAGTAAAGCCTCCACCATTAACATTTACAAAAACATCGTATTTATCTAAAGTATCAGTAATAACTAATGGTTCTCTAGCTATTACTCTTAAAGTTTCAAAATCAAAGTATTCATCAATACTTCTATTATTTATAGTTATATTACCATTACCTGGTAATAATCTAACTCTTGCTACAGAAGTCTTTCTTCTTCCAGTTCCGAAATATTGTACAGTAGCCACTTACAGTCCTCCTTTCGCTATAGATTAAAATTCATATATTTCAGGCTTTTGAGCTTCATGCTTATGTTCTGCTCCAGCGTAAACTTTCAACTTCTTAATCATCTTTCTTCCTAGTCTGTTCTTTGGAAGCATTCCTTTTACAGCTAGTTCGATGATTTTTTCAGGTTTTTCTTTGATCATTCTTTCATAGGGAATCTCTCTAAGTCCACCTGGATAGCCTGTATGATAAACATAGTTCTTTTGCTCTAATTTCTTACCAGTTAACTTTATCTTATCTGCATTGATTACGATAACAAAGTCACCTGTATCTACATGAGGAGTATATATTGGCTTGTTTTTTCCACTTAGAATTGTAGCTATTTCTGAAGCTAATCTACCTAGGACTTTTCCCTCTGCATCTATTATATACCATTTTCTATCGATTTCGTTTTTCTTTGCCATGTAGCTTTTCATCATTTTCCCTCCTTATACCAACCTTCCATGAGTTATATATATTAAAAAAGTTCCGGGGCTTTTTTAAACACTCTTATATATTCTAATACATGTAATAATCTAAGTCAAGCAGTTTTTAATCTTTTTTTGTATTGATTCGTATAAATGTTATGCAGTTACAAAACAATTAAATTTCAGGTTTTTGCAATAACAAAATATAATATTTTTATATTATTCACTATAAAGCTACTTTCATTCTTCTATAATACATTAATATAACTCCTCCACATATAATATCTATTAACAATGCATATCCTAAAGCCAGAAAGATATCTTTAGAATATAAATAATATAATACTACTGCAGGAACTGCAAAGGAAAGAAACAATTCTACAAGCAAATCCGCATTTGCAACAAAGGTTGAGTATCCGTTTATCTTTAAAATAGATAACTTTTTTCTCTTGCTGCGGTAATATAACCCTAATACAGAGAAATTCATAGCAATAATTACCCCAGTTGCAGGAAGCAGTGAGATAAATGATTTTAAGATGTCTTCTCTTATTCTAACTTTCATTACTCCTATTCTTTCTTCAGCTGAGATAAGAATATAATCCTTTTTGGGATCAATCTTTTTCAATTCCACCTTAGCTTCATCCATATCTTTGAATCCTGTTAAATAACAGTTTATCATTATTGATTTATTATATCGAAAGGAATTATCTGAGTATACTCTAAAGAATGGAGTTTCTTGATGTCTTTCCATTTTCAATGGACCAAATGTAATAAAAGAATAGTCTATAAATTTTTGACCATCCTGTATGATGATAACTTCCATTGGATTTCCATCTGTATAAAAAGAACTCTCTATGTCATAATTTTTCTCATAAATTGATTTCGGTAGTAATATATAAACAATGTCTCCTGATAAGTCCAAATCAATTATCTCCCCATCTTGTCCAATGATTGGATTCCTCCTCAAATAATTTCCATCAACATTAAATCCCCTGTAAAGTTTTTGCGAATAGTCCAAGAATGTTCAATAATGTACTTTTCCCTGAACCAGATTTCCCAACAATACCAACAAAACTTCCCTCTTCTACCTTAAAACTCAAGTTACTAAAAATTACTTTTTCACCAAAGCTTTTCTTCAAATTATTTACTTCCAAAACTGTTTTCATATTATCAACCATCCTTTAAAAAATCTTCTTTAAGAAAATAGAGCTTGTCAGCATTCATAGCTTCAAGCCCTAATTTTTTATTTGTATATTACATTATTTTTCCAAGTCTTCAAAACCTTTGCAAAGCTTCTATGTTATCTATTATTTTCTCTTATATTGCTTAGCTATAAATACAACCTCATCATCTGATAGTTCTTCATTTTACTAAACCAATGATCCCCTTATGATTTATGTTTATTTTATATAATTGTAATATAATTGTGAAAAAGATGAAGTGTTATACTTGGATAATACTTAACACAACTAGTTATTCTTGTCAATATATTTTAGAGCTGTTTTTTCTAAATTTATAGTAATTTTCGTTTTTGGGGTCTTTTGTAATATTAAATCTAATACTACAACATATACTTTCATACTTTTCAATTCAAAAGTACAAAATGAAAAAGATTCATTCATTATAATTAATAAGAGAATGAATCTTTTCTATTCTTTATAATAGACCTTTTCTAAATATAGGCCTTGAGGCGGAACTGTAGGTCCTGCCTTCTCCCTTTTACCCTCTTTTATAATTTGTGGGATATCCTCTATGGGAATTTTCCCAATGCCTACATAGAGTAAGGTCCCAACTATTATTCTAACCATATTTCTCAGGAAACTATTGCCTTCTATGGTAAACTCGATTAAATCCTCTTTCTTCTTAATAGAAATATCATAAATAGTTCTAACTGTAGAATTTACATCAGAGTTTGTAGCCATAAAGGCTATAAAGTCATGGGTTCCACAAAAATATTTAGAAGCCTCTACCATCTTTTCAATATCAAGCTTATAGGGTAGATGATATGTGAAGTTTCTGTATAGAGCCCTAGGTAGCTCACCATTATATACTATATATTTATATCTTTTTTTTATTGCATCGAATCTGGAATGGAAGTTTATATCCACTTCCTCTGAATCTATAATAGTAATATCAGGTGGTAGTAACTGTTTTAAAGCATATTTGTACCTATCTCCAGGGATATTAGAATTGGTCAAGAAATTTGCCACCTGTCCTAGGGCATGGACCCTACCGTCGGTTCTACCTGAACCTATTAGTTTTACCTTTTCCCCTAAAAGGTTTTCTAAAGCTTTTTCAATTGTTTCCTGAATTGTAACAGCATTGTCTTGGATTTGCCATCCAGAATAATTAGTTCCTTCATATTCAATTATCAATTTTATATTCTTCATATTTACCTCAATAAATACCTACTACTTATTATAAGTCCAAAGAATATTACCATGGATGCCAAAGAAATAATATCAGTTTTATTTAGTTTCAATTCATTTAATCTAGTCCTATTATCTCCACCCCTATAACATCTAGCTTCCATGGCTGTAGCTAGCTCCTCTGCCCTTCTAAAGGCATTTATAAATAGAGGTACTAGTAGAGGTACCAAGTTCTTAGCCCTGCTTAAAATGTTTCCTGATTCAAAGTCTGCACCTCTAGCCATTTGAGCCTTCATGATCTTGTCTGTTTCCTCTAATAGAGTAGGAATAAACCTTAAGGCAATGGTCATCATCATTGCTAATTCATGGGCAGGTAGGCCTAATTTTTTGAAGGGAGATAAAAGCTTTTCTATTCCGTCTGTTAAGGATATAGGTGATGTTGTAAGGGTTAGTAGGGAGGTTCCAGTTATCAAAAATAACAGTCTAAGTGCCATAAAAACAGCCAAATATAGTCCTTCTTTAGTTACAGTTAGGGGACCTAATTCGAATAAAACTTCTCCCTTGGTCATAAAGATATTTATAAAAAATGTTATGAGTATAATAAATAATAATGGCCTAATCCCTTTTAAAATATATTTAATAGGTATCTTGGCTGTCCTGGTAACTAATAGGATAAAACCTATTATAAATAAATAGGGTATGAAGTTCTTGATAAAAAATAAGGAAACAATGAATAGGGCAGTAACAATTATCTTTATCCTTGGATCTAATCTATGAATTAAAGTATTGCCTGGAAAATATTGACCTATTGTAATATCTTTAAGCATTTTTCTTTCTCCTTAAATACTCTAGTATTTCTTCTTTGGCTTCTTCTACTGTTAGGACAGTATCTCTGATACTATTATCTCTTTCTTTTAATTTCATCATAAACTTGGTTATTTGGGGAACTCCTAGGCCTATGTCTTCTAATTCCTGAGCCCTTTTAAAGACATCCCTTGTCTTACCATCTATGACTACTTTTCCCCTATGCATGACCAATATCCTATTTACTAGCTTTGCTATATCTTCCATACTATGGGATACAAGGATTATAGTCATATTCTCTTTTTCATAAAGCTGTTGAATTTCCCCTAATATTTCATCCCTTCCCCTAGGGTCTAAGCCCGCTGTTGGCTCGTCTAATACCAAGATCTTAGGTTTCATAGCTAATACTCCTGCTATGGCTACTCTTCTTTTTTGACCGCCACTTAGTTCAAAGGGAGACCTATCCTTCAGTTCTTCATAGTCTAGACCTACTAGTTCCATGGCCTCTTTTACTCTTTCTCTAACTTGCTCTTCATTAAGTCCTAGATTTTTAGGACCAAAGGCTATATCCTTGTATATGGTTTCCTCAAATAATTGGTGTTCTGGATATTGGAATACTAGGCCTACTTTTTGCCTAATCTCCTTTAAATTAGCTTCCTTATTTGTTATATCTACACCATCTATTATTATTTTGCCTGAAGTTGGTTTTAATAGGCCATTTAGATGTTGGACTAAGGTTGATTTTCCTGACCCAGTATGTCCTATTAAGCCTATAAATTCACCCTGATTTATTTCAAGGTTTATATTATCTAAAGCCTTTTTCTCAAAAGGTGTATTAGGATTATATATATAGTTTAGATTCTCTATTTTCATTATCATAGCAATTCCACCAATTCCTCTATTGATAAAATATCTGCTTTTAAGTCTACTCCATCTTTTCTAAGTTCATATACTAGTTCTGTAACTTGTGGTACATCTAATCCTAGTTCTTTAACCTTATCTACTTGACTAAATATTTCCTTTGGAGTTCCTTCCATTACTATATTCCCATTTTCCATTACAATTATTCTATCTGCTTCTACTGCTTCTTCCATATAATGTGTGATCAAGACTATGGTCTTGTTTTCTTCCTTATTTAATCTCTTTACAGTTTCCATGACTTCTAGTCTTCCAATAGGGTCTAGCATAGCTGTTGGTTCATCTAAGATTATACAGTCTGGTTTCATGGCAAGGATCCCTGCTATTGCCACTCTTTGTTTTTGTCCACCAGATAATAGGTGGGGGGCGTGGGTTTTATATTCAGTCATTTCCACTATTTCTAGTGCCTTGTCTACCCTTTCCCTTATTTCCTTTGGTGGTATACCTAGGTTTTCAGGTCCAAAGGCCACATCTTCTTCTACTATGGTAGCTACTATCTGATTATCTGGATTTTGAAATACCATGCCAGCCTTTTCCCTAATATTCCATATCTTATCTTCTTCCTTTGTGTTCATGCCCATTACATAAACGTCTCCAGAAGATGGCGTTATTAGTCCATTCATCAGTTTAGCTAAGGTAGACTTGCCTGAGCCATTATGACCTAATATTGCCAAAAACTCGCCTTTTTTTATTTCTATATTAATATTTTTCACTGCCTGCTGTATACTATCATCTATTAATGATTTATATTCATAGGTTACATTTTCCATCTTTATCATATAGTTTTCCATGATTACCCCTCGATTCAATTCAGTCTATATCCAAAATTGTAATATTTTGCATTTCCACAGTATAATATAACATAAATACCCCAAATAGGGAATACTAAAATATTATTAGTTGCGTTTGACTTGACTTTTGCTCATTGCTCCTTTCTGTCGCATTCGCTAAGTTAGGTCATAAGCAAAAAGGGACTAAGATAAACTTAATCCCCTACTAATTATACTAACTCGATTATAGCCATTTCTGCAGCGTCTCCGCGGCGTGGTCCAACTTTTAATACTCTTGTATACCCACCGTTTCTGTCTGCATATTTAGGTCCTATTTCATCAAACAACTTCTTAACTACATCTTCGTCATATATATAGGCTAAAACTTGGCGTCTTGCATGTAAATCTCCTCTTTTAGCCAAAGTAATCATTTTGTCTGCCATTCTCTTAGTTTCCTTAGCTCTAGTTACTGTAGTTTCAATTCTTTCTTCTCTCAATAGTGATGTAACTAAATTTCTAAGCATTGCCTTTCTATGATCTGTAGGGCGACCAAGTTTTCTTAATTTTGTCACATTTATCCCTCCTTTATGCCTAATTACTCATCGGATTTCTTTAAGCTTAATCCTAGTTCAGCAAGTTTTCTTTCTACTTCCTCAAGGGATTTTTTACCAAGGTTTCTAACCTTCATCATATCCTCTGCAGTTCTTTGAGTTAACTCTTCAACTGTATTTATATTTGCTCTCTTCAAGCAGTTATAGCTACGAACAGAAAGATCTAATTCTTCAACAGTCATTTCTAGTACTTTTTCTTTTTTATCGTCTTCTTTTTCTACCATTATTTCTACATCGCTAACATGATCAGTTAACCCGATGAAAAGATTTAGATGTTCTGTAAGTATTTTGGCTCCTAAGGAAGTTGCCTCATCTGGTTTAATAGTTCCGTTAGTCCATACTTCTAAAACCAATCTATCGTAGTCTGTTATTTGTCCTACTCTAGTATTTTCAATGGTAAAGTTAACTTTTTTAACTGGAGTAAATGAAGAGTCAACAGGTATTACCCCTACTGGTTGACCTTCTTTTTTATTCCTCTCAGCAGATACATAGCCTCTACCTTTAACTAGTTCAAGCTCCATATATAGGTTTCCATCTTCATTAACAGTGGCTATATGATGGTCCTTGTTTATGATTTCAACATCTGGACCTGTTATAATATCTCCAGCTTTAATTTCTGCAGGACCCTGTGCCTCTATTCTTAGGGTTACTGGTTCATCAGTATGCATTTTTGCAGCCAGGCCCTTAATGTTTAAAATTATTTCAGGCACATCTTCCAATACTCCAGGTATTGTTGAAAACTCATGGAGTACTCCTTGAATTTTTACTGAAGATACTGCTGCCCCTGGTAATGATGATAATAGTACTCTTCTTAATGAGTTTCCTAGAGTAGTACCATAACCTCTTTCAAGTGGCTCTACCATAAATTTGCCATAGGACTCGTCTTCACTCAATTCCAGAATTTCTATTTTTGGCTTTTCAATTTCTATCATTAACATTAACCCTCCTTAATGTTTGGTTTCTTAATTTATGAGGGCAACTGAATTCTTAATGTATGCTATTATTTAGAATATAACTCTACGATTAAGTGTTCTTCTACTGGTATATCTATATCTTCCCTTGTTGGTTCAGATATAATGCTACCCCTTAATTGATCAAGATCTACATCTACCCATTTAACAGTGTTGCCACTATGATTTTCTATTAATTCTTTGAATTTCTCGCTACTTCTTGATTTTTCTTTAACTTCTATCTTGTCTCCAACATTTAATATTACTGAAGGTATATCTACCTTTGCACCATTAACTAGAAAATGACCATGAGTAACTAATTGTCTAGCTTCCGCTCTGGAAGATGCAAAACCCATTCTATATACTACATTATCTAATCTTAGTTCTAGTAGTCTTAATAGGTTTTCACCTGTGATTCCTTTCATCTTATCTGCCATAGCAAAGTATTTTCTCATTTGAGATTCAGAAATACCATAGAATCTTTTTACTTTTTGTTTTTCTCTTAACTGTAATCCATATTCTGTTGGTTTCTTTCTTGATTGTCCGTGTTGGCCTGGTGCATAAGTCCTTCTAGCTACTGGACATTTATCTGAAAAGCACTTATCTCCTTTAAGATAAAGTTTCATACCTTCTCTACGACATAGTCTACAAACTGGACCTGTATATCTTGCCATCTCTCACACCTCCTACTAAACTCTTCTTCTCTTTGGTGGTCTACAACCATTATGTGGAATAGGAGTAACATCCTTAATCATACTTACTTCTAATCCCGCTGCTTGTAAAGACCTAATCGCTGCTTCTCTTCCTGAACCTGGTCCCTTAACATATACTTCAACGCTCTTTAATCCATGTTCCATAGCTTTTTTAGCTGCTTCTTCTGCTGCTTGTTGAGCTGCAAAAGGAGTTGATTTTCTTGAGCCTCTAAATCCTAATTGTCCCGCACTGGCCCATGAAATCACGTTTCCTTGCATATCTGTTAAGGTAACCATAGTGTTATTAAATGTTGATGAGATATGTGCTTGACCTCTTTCTATATTTTTACGTTCTCTTCTTCTTACACGAGTTGATTTAGCTTTTTTAGCTGCCACTTAGTCTCCCTCCTTTACTTCTTACCTTTTTTAGCTGCCAATCTCTTAGGACCTTTTCTAGTTCTTGCGTTGGTCTTTGTTCTTTGACCTCTTACAGGAAGGCCTCTCTTATGTCTAATTCCTCTATAACAGTTAATCTCTCTTAATCTCTTTATATTTAAAGCTATATCTCTTCTTAGATCACCTTCTACATGGTATCCATCTATAATGGATCTAAGAGTAGCTACTTCTGATTCAGTTAAATCTTTTACTCTTGTGTCTGGATTTATACCAGCTTTTTTTAGTATTTCATTTGATCTTGACCTACCGATACCAAATATATAAGTTAGGCCTATTTCTACTCTTTTATCTCTAGGTAAGTCAACTCCTGCTATTCTTGCCATTAATGTCTACACCTCCTAAATTTAATACATTTATCATGGAGTTTACTAATTATCTATTAACCTTGTTTTTGCTTATGTCTTGGGTTTTCACAAATAACCATAACTTTTCCATGTCTTCTTATTATTTTACATTTTTCACATATTTTCTTTACTGATGGCTTTACTTTCACTTCTATCCCTCCTATGCTACTTGTTTCGCCAGGTTATTCTGCCTCTTGTCAAATCATAGGGTGACAGTTCTACTGTTACCTTGTCTCCAGGAAGTATCCTTATATAATTCATCCTTAGTTTTCCGGAAATATGGGCTAGTATCTCATGTCCATTTTCCAATCTAACTTTAAAAATAGCATTAGGTAAAGCATCTACAACTATACCTTCAACTTCAATAATATCGCTTTTAGACATTAAGTTTTCGAACCTCCTGTTCAAACAAATTTAAAATCTTTACTTATTGAAAGGTTCTAGTAATTTTCTAATATATGCATTATTTATTTCTATTTTACTTTCAAGTCTTTCTTTGAATTCATTTAATACCGTATTATACACCATTAAATGCTTCAATTTCTTGCGTTTAGGGTTTTCTAGCTTTCTTAGGTCACCATCAACAATTAAGACATATTGATCATCGATGACCTCCAAGACTAGAAAAACCCTTCCTTTATCCCTGCCTGCTCGTGACTTAACCACCTGACCAATGGCAATGTCGTCACTGGAATTCATTATAAATTCACCTCTTAATAATGCCTTATTTTACTCTAAAGCCTTAACTATAGTTTCAAAGACTTCATCTATTGGCTTTGTTCCATCTACATTGAGAATTATTCCCTTTTCTTTGTAGTACTCAATAAGGGGTTCAGTTTGCTTCTCATAAACTTCTATTCTTGTTGATACTGTCTCCCTATTATCGTCATCTCTTTGGTATAATTCTCCTTCATCTATATCACATACATTCTCTACCTTAGGTGGATTGAATTTAATATGATAAGCAGCGCCACATGTTCTACATATTCTTCTGCCTATTGCTCTTTCAATTAAAATTTCCTTATCTGCATGAATATTAACAACTTTGTCAAGTTTTATACCCAATTTATTAAGTTCTTCATCTAAGGCTTCTGCTTGCTCTATAGTTCTTGGAAAGCCATCTAGCAAAAATCCACCTTTGCAGTCATCCTTTGATAATCTATCCTTCACAATTGATACCACAAGTTCATCAGGTACTAGAAGGCCCTTATCCATATACTCCTTAGCTTTCTTTCCAAGTTCAGTGCCTTCTTTAATGTTTGCTCTAAAAATATCACCTGTTGAAATATGTGGTATATTGTATTTCTTAACTATAGCTGATGCTTGAGTACCTTTTCCAACACCTGGAGGACCAAGTAATATTAAACGCACGATTATCATCTCCTATAGTTTAATTTAAAAATCCTTTGTAATGTCTCATTAGCATTTGAGCTTCTAATTGTTTAACTGTTTCAAGTGCAACCCCTACTACTATGATTACAGCAGTACCACCGAAGTTAACATTCATACCAAATAGTTTAGATAAAATAATTGGTAAAGAAGCTAAAACTGCTAGAGATAAACCGCCCACAAAAGTAATTCTTGTAACAACTTTATTTAAAAATTCTGATGTTGGTCTACCAGGTCTAATACCAGGGATAAATCCGCCATGCTGCTGTAAGTTCTTTGCATATTCTACAGTGTTAAATTGAATAGCAGTGTAAAAATAAGTAAAGAACATTATAAGCGTTATATTTAGGATGGAATATATCCAAACACCAACATTTCCTGCAGGGGTCAAATATTTTTCAATCCAAGCAGAAGGCGATCCCTTAAAGAATAAAGCAATAGTTTGTGGGAAAGCAAGTATTGATGAAGCAAATATTACAGGTATTACTCCTGCCATTGATACCTTAATAGGTATATGAGTACTTTGCCCACCGTACATCTTTCTTCCAACTACTCTCTTGGCATACTGTACTGGAATCTTTCTTTCTCCTTCTTGTAATGCTACTACTAAGGCTATGATTACTACAATTAATATAGCAAATAGTAATTCTTTTATTATGTTCAAATATCCTAGTCTAATTAATTGAATTCTAAAGATTATATCGTTAGGTAGTTTTGAAATTATTCCTATGAAAATCAATAGGGATATTCCGTTACCTACTCCTTTTTCAGTAATTAAATCTCCGAGCCACATTAAAAATGCTGTTCCAGCAACCATGGAAAGAATTACAATAACATTTTGTAAAGCATTTGAAGTTTCAAGTGCTGAACTAAATAAACCGAAAGTATATCCTATAGCTTGGATTAGGGCTAGGCCTATTGCAAGATACTTAGTATATTTAGTGATTTTCTTCTTTCCTTCTTCTCCTTGTTTAGCTAACTCTTCTAAACTAGGAATGGCTATGGTTAATAGCTGTATTACGATTGATGCTGTAATATATGGATATATGTTTGTAGCAAATACGCTGAAGCTACTAAAAGTACCTCCACCCATTAAATCTAGAAATTCAAGTATTCCCCCTCTTGATTTTTCAAATATATCCGCTATTATAGCCTTATTCATATAAGGTACTGGTATACTTGAACCTAGCCTAAATACTAATAGCATTAAAAGTGTAAATATGATTTTCTTTCTAAGTTCTGGTATCCTCCAGGCATTCCTCAAGGTAGAAATCATCTATATCACCTCTGCCTTTCCCCCTGCGGCTTCAATCTTTTCAGCAGCAGTTTTACTAAATTTTTGCGCTTTTACAGTTAATTTAACTTTTACATCCCCATTACCCAGGATTTTAATTCCATCTACAGCCTTGCTTTTACTTACAACACCTTCTTCAAATAAAAGCTCAGGAGTTACCACTGTGTTTTCAGGAAATCTATTTAGTTCTTCAACATTGACTATAGCATATTCTTTAGCAAATATATTAGTAAAGCCACGCTTTGGAATTCTTCTAAATAAAGGCATTTGACCACCTTCAAATCCTGGTCTTACGCCACCGCCTGATCTAGCTTTTTGACCTTTATGTCCTTTGCCTGATGTTTTACCAAGGCCAGATCCTATACCTCTACCAAGTCTTTTCTTAGGCCTTGTTCCTCCACCTAGATTAGGTCTTAAATCATTTAGTTTCATTTGGTACACCTCCTTAATACTATTCTACAATTTCTACCATATGTTCTACTTTTTTTATCATACCTCTAATTTGAGGGGTATCCTTTTTCTCCACTATTTGACCAATTTTTCTGAGTCCTAGTGCTTCTATTGTTCTCTTGTGAGGTTCTGGTCTGCCAATAGGGCTTCTAACCAATTTTATCTTGATCATAGTCATTTCTAATTCACCCCTAACCTAATATTTCTTCCACAGATTTTCCTCTTAATCTAGCAACATCTTCTGCCCTCTTTAATGATTTTAAAGCTTCCATTGTTGCGTTTACAACGTTTCTTGGATTGTTTGTACCCAAGGATTTAGTTCTAATATCTCTAATACCTGCTAATTCGCACACAGCACGAACTGCTCCGCCAGCTATAACTCCAGTACCTTCTTTAGATGGCTTTAAAAGTACTCTACCTGCACCAAATTCGCCTACTACTTCATGTGGTATTGTAGTTCCTACTAAAGGTACAGATATAATGTGTTTTTTTGCATCTTGGATTGCCTTTCTAATAGCCTCAGGTACCTCTAAAGCTTTGGCCATTCCTACTCCAACATGGCCATTTTCATCTCCTACTACAACTAAAGCGCTAAATCTAAAGTTTCTACCACCTTTAACTACTTTAGCTACACGATTTATACTAACAACTCTTTCTTTTAGTTCTAATTGGCTTCCATCTATATATGAACGTTCCATTAATTCCCCTCCTTCTATTAGAATTTAAGTCCAGCTTCTCTTGCTGCGTCTGCAAGTTCCTTTATTCTTCCATGATAAAGGTAACCGCCTCTGTCGAATACTACCTCTTGGATTCCCTTTTCTAAAGCTTTCTTAGCTATAGCTTCTCCTACAAGTCTTGCAGCTTCCTTATTTTTTGTAGAAGTAAGGTTTTCTTTGTTTTCTAATGTAGAAGCTGAAACTAATGTATGGCCAACTGAGTCATCTATTATTTGTGCATATATATGCTTGCCACTCCTAAAAACGTTTAGTCTTGGTTTTTCAGGAGTTCCAAAGATTTTTCTTCTTACTCTAGCATGTCTTTTCTTTCTATTTTCATTTCTATTTACTTTTTTAAACATATGCCTTCACTCCCTTCTACTTACCAGTCTTACCAACCTTACGTCTTACAATTTCGCCTTGGTATCTAATACCTTTTCCTTTATAAGGTTCAGGTTCTCTAAAGGATCTTATATTCGCTGCATAGTTACCTACTTTTTGCTTATCTATACCTTTAACGATAATTCTGTTAGGTTGAGGAACTTCTACTTCGATTCCTTCTGGATCTTCCAATTCTACTGGATGGGAGAATCCTAAAGTTAAAACAAGTTTGTTTCCTTGTTTTGCAGCTCTGTATCCAGTTCCTTCTATTTCTAGAGTTTTTGAATATCCTTCAGTAACTCCTATTATCATGTTTTCAATTAAAGTCCTAGTTAGCCCATGTAATGATCTGTGTTTTTTATTTTCACTTGGTCTTGCAACTGTTAATACTCCGTCTTCTATTTTAATTTCCATCTCAGGGCTAAGTTGTTGTGTTAATTGTCCCTTAGGACCTTTTACTTCAACTAAGTTGTTGTCATTTATCTTAATATCAACTCCTGATGGAATTGTAATTGGTTTCAATCCTATTCTTGACATGAGTGCACCTCCTGTTCCGATTAATTATCTATTAATTACCATACGTAGCAGATTACTTCTCCACCGATTCCTTCTTTTCTAGCAACTTTATCTGTCATTATGCCTTTTGATGTTGACAGAATGGCTATTCCAAGACCACCTAATACTCTTGGAACTTCGTCGGCTTTTACATAAACTCTAAGGCCTGGTTTTGAAATTCTCTTTATACCAGATAATACTTTTTCATTGTTTGGACCATATTTAAAATCTATCCTTATTATCCCTTGTTTTCCATCATCTATTACATCATAACCCTTTATAAATCCTTCATCTAGTAGGATTTGAGCTAATTGTTTCTTTATATTAGAAGCAGGAATATCTACGGATTCATGCTTCGCATTGTTCCCATTTCTTATTCTTGTAAGCATATCAGCAATTGGGTCTGTCATCATAGTTTAGCTACCTCCTTTCATATACTACCTATTACCAGCTAGCTTTTCTAACTCCTGGTATTTGGCCTTTATAAGCTAATTCTCTGAAACATATACGGCAAACTCCATATTTTCTTAAATATGCATGAGGTCTTCCGCAAATTTTACATCTATTGTACTCTCTAGTACTGAATTTTTGCTTTCTTTTTTGCTTAGCTATCATTGATTTTTTAGCCAAAAATATTCCCCTCCTTCTTTACTTTCTAAAGGGCATTCCCATTTCTTCTAAAAACACCTTAGCTTCCTCGTCTGTCTTAGCTGTTGTAACTATTACAATGTCTAATCCTCTAATTACTTCAACTTTATCGTAATCTATTTCTGGGAAAATTAATTGTTCTTTAATTCCTAGAGCATAGTTACCTCTTCCATCGAAGGATGTATCGCTTACTCCTCTAAAGTCTCTAACTCTAGGTAGTGCAATATTCATTAATTTATCTAAAAAGTAGTACATTCTATCCCCTCTTAGGGTAACTTTTGTACCAACATTCATACCTTCACGAAGTTTAAAGTTAGCAATTGATTTCTTAGCTTTTGTTATTACTGGTTTTTGTCCTGTTATAAGTTCCAATTCCTTTACTGCTGATTCTAATAGTTTTGGGTTATCTCTTGCTTCCCCAATTCCCATATTGATTACAATTTTTTCTAGCCTTGGAACTTCCATTATATTTTTATATTGAAATTTTTCCATTAGTGTTTTCACAACTTCTTTTTCGTATTTTTCTTTTAATCTAGGAGCCATTTCCTATTACCTCCTTCCATGAATTATTTATCTAAAACTTCTCCACATTTTTTACAATATCTAACTTTTTTACCGTTATCTAAAAGTTTGTGACCAACTCTTACCCCAGTTTTATCCTTATCGCAATAATACATTACCTTTGATGCATGAATTGGTCCTTCAGTTTTAATTATTCCACCAGGTGAAGTAGGTCCTTTAGGTTTTTGATGTTTCGTGAGCATGTTTATGCCTTCAACGATCACTCTATTTTCATTAGGAAATGCTTTTAGAACTTTTCCTGTTTTTCCTTTATCTTTTCCAGAAATTACTACTACTGTATCTCCACTTTTTACATGCATACTGTACACCTCCTCCTATAGTACTTCTGGTGCTAGGGAAATAATCTTCATGAAGTTACCTCTTCTAAGTTCCCTAGTAACAGGCCCAAATATACGTGTTCCTACTGGGTTTTTATCTTCTTTTATAATTACAGCTGCATTATCATCAAATCTTATATATGAACCATCATTTCTTCTAATACCCTTAGTAGTCCTTACAACTACTGCTTTAACAATATCACCTTTTTTAACAACTCCACCAGGTGTTGCTGATTTAACGGTACAAACTACTATATCACCGATTCTAGCATATTTCTTATTAGTTCCACCTAAGACTCTAATAACTAGGACTTCTTTTGCACCTGAATTGTCAGCTACTCTTAATCGGCTTTCTGTTTGAATCATTCGAATACCTCCTTCCTAGATTAAAGGGATTATTTTGCTTTCTCTATAATACTAACAACTCTCCATCTTTTATCTTTGCTAAGTGGTCTAGTTTCCATTATTTTAACTATATCCCCAACTTTGCATTCATTATTTTCATCATGAGCTTTGAATTTAGTGGTTCGTCTTATTTGTTTTTTGTATAAAGGATGTGTTACAAAGGTTTCAACGGCTACTACTACAGTTTTATCCATCTTATCGCTTACTACACTACCTATTCTGACTTTACGATTTCCTCTTTCCATGTAAGACTAAACCTCCTTTCCTATCCCTAATTCACGTTCTCTCACTATGGTCTTTACACGGGCTATATCTTTTCTGACTGCTTTTATTCTTGATGGATTATCTAATTGACCAGTAGCCAATTGAAATCTTAAGTTAAAGAGTTCAGCCTTCAATTCATTTAATTTATTCTTTAATTCCGCATCTGATAATTGGCGTACTTCCTTAGCCTTCATTAGCTTCACCACCCTTTTCTTGCGTTTCCTCACGAGCTATAAACTTTGTTTTAATTGGTAATTTATGTGCAGCTAGTCTCATAGCTTCTCTAGCATCTTCTTCTGATACTCCGCCCATTTCGAATAATATTCTTCCTGGTTTTACTACTGCTACCCAGTATTCTGGTGCACCTTTACCAGCACCCATACGAGTTTCTGCAGGTTTTTCAGTTACTGGCTTATCTGGGAATATCTTGATCCAAATATTACCGCCTCTTCTAACATATCTAGTCATAGCACGTCTTGCTGCCTCTATTTGATTGGAAGTAATCCAAGCTGGCTCTAAGGCTTGTAATCCAAATTCACCATAAGTAATTGTATTACCTCTTGTTGCCTTGCCCTTCATTCTTCCTCTATGAACTCTACGATATTTAACTCTTTTAGGCATTAACATCTTATTTTCCTCCTTCCTTGGATTTGTGGTCTATTCTTCAACAACCTCTTCTTCTTTTTCTACTTTCTTAGCAGGAAGTATTTCTCCTTTATATATCCATACCTTAACACCAAGTTTTCCATAAGTTGTATCTGCTTCAGCAAAACCATAGTCTATATCTGCTCTTAGTGTTTGTAGTGGGATTGTTCCTTCACTGTATCCTTCAGTTCTAGCCATGTCTGCACCACCAAGTCTTCCTGATACTGCAGTTTTTATACCTTTAGCACCAAATCTCATTGTTCTTTGGATAGCTTGCTTCATGGCTCTTCTAAAGGAAATTCTTCTTTCTAATTGATCTGCAATGTTTTCAGCTACTAATTGTGCATCTAGTTCAGGAATTTTAATTTCTTCAACGTTTATTATTACTGATTTTTTAGTTAGTTTTTCAATATCTAGTCTTAGTTCTTCTACGCCTGAACCACCTTTTCCTATTACCATGCCTGGTTTAGCTGTGTGAACATTAATTTTAATTCTATTAGCTGCTCTTTCTATTTCAATTTTTGAAATACCAGCTATAAACAGTTTTTTCTTTATAAATTCACGAATTTTATAATCTTCTACTAAAAATTCGTTAAAGTTCTTTTTATCTGCATACCATTTTGAATCCCAATCTTTAATTATACCAACTCTTAAACCATGAGGATTAACTTTTTGACCCATTATCTATCCCTCCTTTTCTATTCTCTTTCTTTAACAACTACTCCTATATGACTTGTTCTTTTTAATATTGGATAGGCCATTCCTCTTGCCTTAGGTCTCCATCTTTTCATATGTGGACCATCGTTTGCATAAGCATCAGATACATAAAGATTATCTCTATCCATATTGAAATTATTTTCCGCATTGGCAATGGCAGAGGTTAAAACCTTTTCAAGGATTCTTGCACCTTTTTTAGGTGTGAACCTTAAAATTGATAAGGCTTCATCTACTTGCTTGCCTCTAATTTCTTTACATATGAAATTCACCTTACGTGGTGAAATTCTCACGTATTTGGCTATAGCTCTAGCTTCCACTATATTTCCCTCCTTCTATCTATCTTACTCCTGATGACCTTTCGTTCTTGTCAACATGGGATCTAAATGTTCTTGTTGGCACAAACTCACCTAATTTATGTCCTACCATGTCTTCAGTTATATATATAGGAACATGTTTTCTTCCGTCATGTACAGCTATGGTATGACCTACCATCTCTGGGAATATAGTTGAACGGCGTGACCATGTTTTAATGACTTTCTTTTCATTGTTTTTGTTCAGTTCTTCTATTTTCTTAAGAAGATGATCATCACAAAAGGGTCCTTTTTTAAGAGATCTACCCACTACTACTCCTCCTTTCAGATATTAACTACTTAGTTCTTCTTCTCACGATATATTTATCAGATTTCTTGTTTTTCTTTCTAGTTTTTAAGCCTAGTGTTGGTTTACCCCATGGAGTTAATGGCGCAGGCATACCGATTGGTGCTCTACCTTCACCACCACCATGTGGATGGTCTACTGGGTTCATAGCACTACCTCTAACTGAAGGTCTCTTACCCATATGTCTTGATCTACCAGCTTTACCTATAGTAACAAGCTCGTGAGATATGTTTCCAACTTGACCTATTGTTGCTTTACAATCTATTCTCACTAATCTAAATTCTCCTGATGGAAGTCTAAGTTGTGCATAATCTCCTTCTTTTGCCATTAATTGAGCTGACGCTCCAGCTGATCTAACTAATTGTCCGCCTTTTCCTGGCTTTAGTTCAACATTGTGCACAGTAGTACCTACAGGAATATCTCTTAACTTCAATGCATTACCTATTTTAATGTCTGCATTTTCTCCAGATTCGATTATATCTCCTACTTTTAAATTATGTGGTGCTAAAATATATCTTTTCTCACCATCTACATAATTTATTAGGGCAATATTTGCCGTTCTATTTGGATCATATTCAATAGCCGCTACACGACCTGGTATTCCATCTTTATCTCTTTTAAAATCGATTATTCTATATTTTCTTTTTGCTCCTCCACCTCTATGGCGAATAGTGATTCTACCTTGAGAGTTTCTTCCGCCACTCTTCTTTAGGCTAACAACTAATGACTTTTCAGGTTCTTTCTTAGTAATTTCTTCGAATGTTAAAACAGTCATTTGTCTTAAGGCAGGAGAAGTTGGTTTATATTTTCTAACGCTCATCGTTGTCCCTCCTTCTAATAAACTTCTATTCCATTCCTTCGAAGAATTCTATTCTCTTAGAATCTTCTGTTAGTTTTACTATTGCTTTCTTCCAATCTGGTCTTTTTCCTATATAGATTCCTTGTCTTTTTACTTTACCTTTCATATTCATAGTAGTTACTTTTTCTACTTTCACTCCGAATATGGTCTCTACAGCTTTTTTGATTTCTGACTTATTGGTTTTTTTATCTACAACAAAAGTATATTTCCCTTCTGCCATATCTTCCATACTTCTTTCAGTAATTACTGGTCTAATGATAATATCGTGTGGATTACGCATTATGCATACACCTCCTCCACTTTTTTGACTGCATCCTCTGTTATGATAAATGAGTTATATTTTAAGATATCATAAACATTTAGAGTATTAACAAGAGTAGTTTCTACATTTGGTATATTCCTAGCAGATTTAACTACATTTTCGCTTTTTTCTCCCATAACGATTAGAGCTTTTTTATCTGCCTTTATATTATTTAAGAAATTTACCATTTCTTTAGTTTTTGGTGCATCAAATTTAATTTCATCAACCACTATGATTTCGTTGTTTAACACCTTAGATGTTAAAGCTGACTTCATAGCAAGTCTTTTTACTTTCTTAGGTACTGTGTAGCTATAATCCCTTGGCTTTGGTGCAAAAGCTACTCCTCCACCTGTGAAATGTGGCGCTCTTATACTTCCTTGACGAGCCCTACCTGTACCTTTTTGTCTCCAAGGCTTTCTTCCACCGCCTCTTACTTCTGCTCTAGTCTTTGCAGATTGAGTACCTTGCCTTCTATTTGCAAGATGATTTTTTACAACTTCATAAACCACATGTTGGTTAACTTCAATACCGAAAACGTTTTCATCTAATTCAATTTCTCTAACCTTTTCTCCTAACATGTTGTAAACATTTACCTTAGGCATATTGCATCCTCCTTTCCGCCTGAATTATTACTTTTTAACTGTCTCTTTTATTGTTACAATACCTTTCTTAGGTCCTGGTATTGCGCCTTTTATTAAGATTAAGTTTTTATCCTTATCTACTCTTACTATTTCAAGATTTTGTACAGTAACTTTTTCGTTACCCATTCTACCCATCATTCTATGGCCTTTAAATACCCTTCCTGGAGTCGCACTGGCTGATAAACCACCAGGCATTCTATGGAATTTAGAACCGTGAGTTTCTCTACCTCTACCAAATCCGTGTCTCTTAATAACACCTGCAGTTCCTTTACCTTTTGATATTCCAGTTACATCTACAAAATCTCCTGCTTCAAATACATCTGCGTAAATTTCTTGTCCTATTTCATATTCATCTGGATTTTCAACTCTAAATTCTTTTAAATATTTTTTATATGCTACATTAACTTTATCAAAATGACCCTTCATAGGCTTGTTTAGTCTTCTTTCTTTTACTTCTCCAAATCCAACTTGGATTGCGTTGTAACCATCAAGCTCTGCTGTTTTCTTTTGAACTACTACTACCGGTCCTGCTTCTACTACTGTTACTGGGATTACAGTTCCGTCTTCTTGGAAAATTTGGGTCATACCAATTTTTCTTCCAATTATGTTCTTCATTACTACACCTCCTATTATTTACAGCGGATTACATTAAGTAATCTTATAAAATTATGATTTGATTTCAATATCTACACCTGCTGGTAAGTTCAGTCTCATAAGTGAATCTATGGTTTTTTGGTTTGGGTTTAAGATATCGATTAATCTTTTATGAGTTCTTTGCTCAAATTGCTCTCTAGAGTCCTTATACTTGTGAACTGCTCTTAGGATAGTTATGATTTCCTTTTCTGTTGGTAGTGGCACTGGACCTGATACAGTAGCACCTGTTCTCTTAGCAGTCTCAACAATTTTTTGAGCTGAAGAATCTAACAACTCATGATCATAAGCCTTTAACCTGATTCTAATTTTTTGTTTTGACATGTAATTCCCTCCTTCTATCGCATGTTATACTTTTTTTACATGCGACCGGAATTGCCGATACACCCTTCCTGGTGTGTTGTATTTTTTTTATAATTTTCCGCAATTCTAGTCGCCCGATTTAAAACCGGACATTCTCAGCAAAAATTCCCTCCGTCTTAGCGGAGCCACCTTTTGCCTCATCGCAATGTCTAAAATGAGCACTATTACATTTTATAATAAGCATGGAAAAAACTCAAGACTTTTTTTGCTAAAATCTTAAGTTTTTTCTCACCTATTTAAATTCATAGAGGGGCCCTAAATTTATTTAGGGTCCCTATATTTTTTAATTATCCAAGTATTTTTGTAACAACTCCTGCTCCTACTGTTCTTCCACCTTCACGAATAGCAAATCTTAGTCCTTCTTCCATAGCTATTGGAGTTATTAACTCTATAGTAAACTTAGCATTGTCTCCTGGCATTACCATTTCTACACCTTCTGGTAATTGGATATCTCCTGTTACGTCTGTTGTTCTAAAGTAGAATTGTGGTCTATATCCATTGAAGAATGGAGTATGTCTTC
>JAAYFT010000122.1 GCA_012728125.1 Tissierellia bacterium
GAAGACATACTCCATTCTTCAATGGATATAGACCACAATTCTACTTTAGAACAACAGACGTAACAGGAGATATCCAATTACCAGAAGGTGTAGAAATGGTAATGCCAGGAGACAATGCTAAGTTTACAATAGAGTTAATAACTCCAATAGCTATGGAAGAAGGACTAAGATTCGCTATTCGTGAAGGTGGAAGAACAGTAGGAGCAGGAGTTGTTACTAAGATACTTGGATAATTAGAAGATAGAAAGACTAGGTCTTTTGGCCTAGTCTTTTTTCTGGGAAAAGAAATTCTCATAATAAGAATTTTTTGGCATCAATGGGAGATTATATTAAAATAAAACTAGATAAATTTTATTAATAAAAATTATACTTGACATTAGATTTTTTATTGACATAATTTTTAAATTATGATAGTTTATATTAGTAACGTTGTATATGGTGGGATATTGTGCCCGAACAACTGGCTAAGATATATATGCTATTTCGTAGGAGGTGTCTTATATGAGGGATAGAATTACATTGGCATGTACAGAATGTAAACAAAGGAATTATATTTCATCAAAAAATAAAAAGAACAATACCGAAAGAATTGAACTAAAAAAATACTGTAAATTCTGCAAAACTCATACTATCCATAGAGAAACAAAATAGAAATATAATTAGGTAAGGATGTGAGTGTTATGGCAGCACCAACTGGTACAAAAAAAGGTAAGCTCGGCTCATATTTCAGAGGAGTTAGGGCTGAAATGAAAAAAGTTATTTGGCCAAGCAAAAAAGAATTAATTAATTATACTGGTGTAGTATTAGTAATTAGTGGTCTTGTAGCTTTAACAGTTTGGATCTTAGATTTATTAATAAAAGGCGGATTAAGCCTAATTATTTAGTTACAAGAGGGAGGGAAGGGTCTTTGACCCTAAAGTATGACGGAAAAAAGTAGAGAAGAAAGGGCTAAAGAAGCAAAATGGTATGTAGTCCATACTTACTCGGGTCATGAAAACAAGGTTAAGGCAAACCTTGAAAAGCTAGTGGAGAATAGAGGCAATATAGATGACATATTCGAAGTTGCTGTTCCAACGGAAGAGTATGTTGACAACAAAGGTGGGAAAAAGAAAGTTAAAGAGAGAAAACTTTTTCCTGGATATGTTCTTGTAAAAATGATAGTCAATGACGAATCATGGTACTTAGTTAGAAATACAAGAGGAGTTACAGGGTTTGTTGGCCCTGCATCTAAACCAATTCCACTAACAGACAGCGAAGTAAGAGCCCTAGGAGTACAAGAGACCCAATTGCCAAGTATTGACTTAAAAGTAAAAGACGCTGTGAAGGTAACTCAAGGACCATTTGAAAACTTCATGGGTACCGTAGACAGTATAAATATGGAAAAGAAAAAAGTCAAAGTATATGTTTCTATGTTTGGAAGAGAGACTTTGGTGGAATTGGATTTTGATCAAGTAGAGAAGCTATAGTTTATAAAAGCAAACTCTTGCTTTTTATATATATTAGGTGGGAGGGTTTATCCCGCTAAACCACAAAGCATATGAGGAGGTGGAAGTTCATGGCAAAAAAAGTAATGGCTGTAGTAAAATTACAAATACCAGCTGGTAAGGCCACTCCTGCTCCACCTGTAGGAACTGCATTGGGACCTCATGGTGTAAATATTATGCAATTTACAAAAGAGTTCAATGCTAAGACTGCAGATCAAGCAGGAATGATAATACCAGTTGTCCTTACAGTTTATCAAGATAGATCTTTTTCATTCATTACTAAGACCCCTCCAGCCGCAGTACTAATCAAGAAGGCTGTAGGAATCGAGTCAGGTTCTGGAGAACCTAACAAGAATAAAGTAGGTAAAATATCAAAAGCTAAAATTAGAGAAATAGCTGAATTAAAAATGCCAGACTTAAATGCAGCGACTATAGAAGCAGCTATGAGTATGGTTGCAGGAACTGCAAGAAGTATGGGTATTACAGTAGAAGAATAAGGATAGAAAGTAAGTGGGAGGAAATTCCGTTAAAACCACAAGGAGGTAATAGATATGCCAAAAAGAGGTAAAAAATATCAAGAGAGTTTAAAATTAGTAGACAGATCTAAACAATACGACTTAGATGAAGCTATTGAACTAGTTCTACAAACAGCTAAAGCTAACTTTGATGAAACTGTTGATTTATCAGTTAGACTTGGAGTAGACCCAAGACATGCTGACCAACAAGTTAGAGGTGCAGTAGTATTACCACATGGTACTGGTAAGTCAAAGACTGTACTTGTTATTACAAAAGGTGAAAAAATAAAAGAAGCTGAAGAAGCTGGAGCAGAATATGTTGGTGGAGAAGAATTAGTAGCTAAAATCCAAAACGAAGGATGGCTAGACTTTGATGTTGTAGTAGCAACACCTGATATGATGGGTATAGTTGGTAGAATAGGTAGAATCCTTGGACCTAAGGGATTAATGCCAAACCCAAAATCAGGAACTGTAACATTTGAAGTTGAAAAGGCTGTAAAAGAAATAAAAGCTGGTAAAGTTGAATACAGGGTTGACAAATCAAGTATCATTAATGTACCTATAGGAAAAATTTCCTTTGGAACAGAAAAATTAAAAGAAAACTTACTAACAGTTATGGATGCTATAATAAAGGCAAAACCAGCTGCAGCCAAGGGAAGATATTTAAGGTCCGTTGCTATTTCAAGTACTATGGGACCTGGAATTAAAATCAATGGACTAAAATTAATGGACAGAAATTAATAAAAAAAGTAAATTATCTATTGACAAATAAATTATTTGTGATACAATCTTTATGTTAATTAAATAAGGCTGCCGTAGACAGTAGGTACCTAAGGGTTTAAATATCCTACCGAGGTAGAGAACGATCTAATTCTAGTTTAGAAATTAAGGTCTCTCTGTGTCTACGGGGAGACCTTTACTTATTGGGAGGTGAACGTGGTGAATGAAAAAACCCTTCAGGCTAAACAAGAGAACATAGAGGAAATCAAAGAGAAAATTGATAAGGCTCAAGCCATTGTTTTGGTTGACTATAGAGGTTTAAATGTTGAACAGTTAACTGAACTTAGAAGAAAATATAGAAGCGCTGGTGTTGAGTATAAAGTTTACAAAAACACCATGATGAGATTCGCATTTAAGGATGCTGGCTTCGAAGAATTTAACGAATTCTTAAAAGGTCCAAATGCAGTTGCTTTTGGATATGACGATCCAGTACAGGCAGCTAAAATTACCAGCGAATTTGCTAAGGAACACAAAAACTTAGAAATCAAAGCTGGTATAGTAGATGGTAAAGTCATCGACGTAGAAGGTGTTAATGCCTTAGCTGAATTACCATCAAGAGAAGTGCTTATTGCTCAAGTGCTTGGTGGATTCAATGCACCAATTCAAGGATTTGCAAATGTATTACAAGGTACAATTAGAGGCCTTGCAATAGTATTAGATGCAATTAGAGAAAAACAAGAAGCATAATAAAAAAGAAAATTATGGAGGGATTTATAAATGGCAAGTGAAAAAGTTTTAAATTTAATTGAAGAGGTAAAGAATTTAACAGTTTTAGAATTAGCAGAATTAGTTAAAGCATTAGAAGAAGAATTTGGAGTATCAGCAGCAGCTCCTATGGCAGTTGCAGCAGCTCCAGTAGCAGGTGCAGGAGCAGTTCCAGCAGCTGAAGAAAAATCAGAATTTGATGTTGTTTTAGCATCAGCTGGAAATGAAAAGATTAAAGTTATTAAAGCAGTTAGAGAAATAACTGGTTTAGGATTAAAAGAAGCTAAAGAATTAGTAGACAACGCTCCAAAGCCAATTAAAGAAGGCGCTTCAAAAGAAGAAGCTGAAGAAATCAAAGCTAAATTAGAAGAAGTTGGAGCACAAGTAGAATTAAAATAATGTAACAATAAAAGGCTTTCAAAATATGAAAGCCTTTTTTGTACATAATTAGAAAAATTTTGCTTGACATACAAGAAATCTTGTGATAGTATGTTAAAATGCACAATGCTGCAAAAAAACGGTAATGGTATAAAATTTAAATAAATTGACAATATTATAATATATTTGCAAACTTTACCAAAAGCATTTTTGCTTTTGGATATTTTAGTTTAATAAGGGGTGAAAGTTTAATGGTACATCCTGTAACCTACGGTAAGCGTGTTAGGATGAGCTATTCACGTATTGATGAAGTACTAGAAATGCCTGACTTGATTGAGGTTCAGAAATCCTCTTATCAATGGTTTTTAGAAGAAGGCCTAAGAGAGGTATTCGAGGATATTTCTCCCATTCAAGACTATACTGGAAATCTAATATTGGAGTTTGTAGACTATCATATTGGAAAAAATATAAAGTATAGTGAACATGAAGCGAGAGAAAGAGACGCAAGTTATTCTGCGCCACTTAAGGTCAAAGTAAGACTTATAAACAAAGAGACTGGAGAAGTTAAAGAGCAAGAAGTCTTTATGGGAGATATACCTTTAATGACGGAAAATGGTACTTTCATCATTAACGGTGCTGAGAGAGTAGTAGTAAGCCAATTAGTAAGATCACCTGGAGTATACTATTCTGAATCCATAGATAAAACCGGAAAGAGGCTTTACTCATCTACTGTAATACCTAACAGAGGAGCTTGGCTAGAGTATGAATCCGATTCCAATGATATTGTATATGTA
Source organism: Tissierellia bacterium (assembly GCA_012728125.1). Classification (GTDB taxonomy): domain Bacteria; phylum Bacillota; class Clostridia; order Tissierellales; family Tissierellaceae; genus JAAYFT01. The sequence goes on from JAAYFT010000122.1 coordinate 4,657, forward strand.
AGGGTAGATAGGACTAGAAAGCTTCCTATTACAACTTTATTGAGAGCTTTAAAGTTCCAAACTAATGCAGAAATAATTGAAGTTCTTGGAGAAACAGAACAAGTATTAAATACTTTGGAGAAGGATACTACTACGAATCAGGAAGAAGCCTTACTGGAAATCTATAAAAGGTTAAGGCCTGGAGAGCCTCCTACAGTCGAAAGTGCAAGAAATCTTATAAAAAAACTATTTTTCGACCCCAAAAGATACGATTTAGCAAAAGTTGGTAGATATAAATTCAATAAAAAACTGGCTTTATATAATAGAATAAATGGAAAAAAAGCTGCAGAAGATATCTATAACCTAGAAACAGGAGAAATCTTAGTATCACAAGGAGAAAAAATTACTAGAGAAAAGGCCATAGAAATAGAGAATACAGGAATCAATGTAGTCGATATTCTATTAGATGATGGTAGGAAAGTTAGAGTTGTAGGAAATAATTTTGTAAGTGGAAAAGCCTTTAATTTACCATTTTCATTAGAGGAACTTGGACTTAAAGAAAAAGTATATTATCCTCTAATGAAAGAGTTAATAGAAGCCTATGATGATGAAGAAGAATTAAAGAAGGCAATAGAAGAAAGAGTAAAAGACTTATCTCCAAAAAATATTACTACTGATGACATAGTTGCAAGCATTAACTATGAGATGAACCTATTTTTTGGCATAGGAAGTACAGATGATATTGACCATCTTGGAAATAGGAGACTAAGATCTGTAGGTGAATTGATGCAAAATCAATTCAGAATAGGTTTATCAAGGATGGAAAGAGTAGTCAGAGAAAGAATGACTATTCAAGATATAGACGTTGCAACACCACAGGATTTAATAAATATTAGGCCTGTAGTAGCTTCAACTAAAGAATTTTTTGGTAGCAGCCAGCTTTCACAATTCATGGATCAAACAAATCCATTAGCTGAATTAACTCATAAAAGAAGGATGTCTGCTTTGGGACCTGGAGGACTTAGCCGTGATAGAGCAGGTTTCGAGGTAAGAGACGTTCATCATTCCCACTATGGAAGAATGTGTCCTATTGAAACTCCAGAGGGGCCCAATATTGGACTTATTACTTCCTTAACTACCTATGCAAGGATTAATGAATATGGTTTTATTGAATCTCCCTATAGGAAGGTCATTAAGGGAGAAGGTAAAGTAACAGATCAAATAGAATATTTAACAGCAGATGTTGAAGACGAATTCATTATAGCCCAATCTAACGAAAAATTAACACCAGAAGGATACTTCGAAAACTCTAGGGTTGTTGCTAGAGGAAGAAATGGTGTAATAGATATTTTCCCAAGTGATGAAGTTGACTATATGGATGTTTCACCTAAACAAATAGTTTCAGTAGGAACTGCCATGATTCCTTTCTTGGAAAACGATGACGCCAACAGAGCATTGATGGGTGCCAACATGCAGAGGCAAGCTGTTCCACTGTTAAAAACAGAGGCACCTGTAATAGGAACTGGTATTGAATACAAGGCAGCAAGGGACTCTGGTACAGTGGTTTTAGCTAAAAGCTCAGGAACTGTAGAAAAGGTTAGCTCATCTGAAATAGTCATTAGAAGAGACGATGACAATCAACTTGAAAGATATAAGCTATTGAAGTTTAGAAGATCTAACCAAGGCACTACCATTAATCAAAGACCTATAGTTTCCAAGGGAGAGAGGGTTGAAAAAGGCCAGGTAATAGCTGATGGACCAAGTACAGACCTAGGTGAAATCGCCTTGGGTAAAAACCTTTTAGTAGCCTTTATGACTTGGGAAGGTTATAACTACGAGGACGCAATACTAATAAATGAAAAATTAGTAATAGAAGATGTATTAACATCTATCCATATTGAAGAATACGAATCTGAAGCAAGAGATACTAAATTAGGACCGGAAGAAATAACTAGGGATATACCAAATGTTGGAGAAGATATGCTAAAAGACCTAGATGAACGAGGCATTATTAGAATCGGTGCTGAAGTAAAATCTGGCGATATCCTAGTAGGAAAAGTAACACCAAAGGGAGAAACTGAACTGACAGCAGAGGAAAGACTACTTAGGGCTATATTCGGAGAAAAGGCAAGAGAAGTAAGGGATACATCATTAAGAGTACCCCATGGAGAAGCAGGTATCGTAGTAGATGTGAAGATATTCTCTAGAGAGAATGGAGACGAACTCCCACCAGGAGTTAATCAAATGATTAGGGTATATATTGCTACTAAGCGTAAGATTAGCGTGGGAGATAAAATGTGTGGTCGTCACGGTAACAAGGGTGTAGTATCAAGAATACTCCCTGAAGAAGATATGCCATATTTACCTGACGGTACTCCAATAGAAATAGTTCTTAACCCATTGGGTGTTCCATCTCGTATGAACTTGGGTCAAGTTCTAGAAGTACACTTAGGCCTTGCAGCTAAGAAGCTAGGCTGGCATGTTGCAACACCAGTATTCGATGGGGCAAATGAAGAAGATATTATAGAAGCCTTAAAGGCTGCTGGATATCCAGAAAATGGAAAGATCTATTTAAGAGATGGTAGAACTGGAGAATACTTCAACAATCCAGTAACTGTAGGATATATGTATATGTTAAAACTTCACCATCTTGTAGACGATAAAATCCATGCTAGATCTACAGGACCATATTCTCTTGTTACACAACAGCCACTTGGTGGTAAGGCACAATTCGGTGGTCAAAGATTTGGAGAAATGGAAGTTTGGGCATTGGAAGCCTATGGTGCAGCCCATACCTTACAGGAAATACTTACAGTTAAGTCTGACGATATAGTAGGTAGGGTTAAAACCTATGAGGCTGTAGTTAAAGGAGAAAATATACCTGAGCCTGGAGTTCCAGAATCCTTTAAAGTATTAATTAAAGAACTTCAAAGTTTAGCTTTAGA
>JAAYFT010000123.1 GCA_012728125.1 Tissierellia bacterium
CAAGCCATGGTGGTATAGTACTGTTTTTACTTTATGCCTTTGGAATAATCACTGCCTTAGTCATGGGCAAAATATTCTCTAAGTTCTTATTTAAAGAGGAATCATCCCATTTTATTATGGAACTACCACCATACAGATTGCCTATATTTAAGTATGTAGTTAGGAATATGTGGGATAAGGTGTGGGATTTCCTTCAAAGGGCGGGAAGTATTATATTTGTTGTAGTGGCTTTGCTTTGGGTCTTATCCGTACTCCCCTTTGGAGTTGAACCCTATAGCCAAGAAAGTATTTTAGGCAGAATAGGTACTATTTTAGCACCAATATTTAAACCTGCCGGCTTTGGTACATGGCAGGCTACAGTTAGCTTATTTGCAGGCATAGCAGCTAAGGAAGCTGTAGTTGCCATATTAGGCATGGTATATGCCGGTGTTAGTGAAGGAACTGAATTGGTCTTAGCTTTACAGGATGTATTTACACCTTTAACGGCTGTCTCATTCCTGGTAATGACCCTTTTATATACTCCCTGTGCAGCTGTATTAGGTACTGTAAAGAGGGAAACCAATTCTATTAAATGGACTATCTTTATGGCCTTATATACATTTGTATTAGGTTGGATAGTGGCAGTCCTTATCTATCAAGTGGGCAGACTTTTAGGTTTCTAGGTGATCTTATGTTAAAAGAAGTTTTAAAGGAAATCAATAAAACAAGGATTTATTCCACTTCTGCCTTAGCCAATAGTTTAAGTATAGATGAGGAATTGGTAAAGGAAGCTATTTTTCAATTAATCCGCATGGGATATATAGTAGAGGATGAAGCAAGTCCCAGCTGTGATAGTAAATGCAGTGGATGTGCTTATAGCTCTATTTGTAATACAAGTACAATAAAAACTTTTACGATTACCCATAAGGGAAAACTTTTGTTGAATAATATATAAATCTTCTCCCTTTCATTTGGATAATATATTTTATTAGTCAAATATATTATCCTTTTTTTTATGAATTTTTTGGATTTGTTGAATTTTTTTAATATAAGGTCTATAATAAATAGTAATACTAGATAAAAAGGAGACTACAAATGATAAGTTTAGATTGGAAGGATAGGAAAAACCTCACCATGTTAGCCGACTATTATGAGTTTACCATGGCAAATGGCTACCTTGAAAACGGTATGGAAGACCAAATTGCATATTTTGATATGTTCTTTAGAAGGATTCCTGATGATGGTGGTTTTGCCATAATGGCAGGTGTAGAACAACTAATAGAGTACTTAAAAAACCTTAAATTTGATGATGAGGATATCGCTTATTTTGAATCTAAAAAAATCTTTAGTAATGAATTTTTAGATTACCTAAGAAATTTTAAATTCCAATGTGATGTCTGGGCTATTCCAGAAGGAACACCAATTTTCCCTCAGGAGCCTATTGTAATAGTTAGGGGACCTGTAATCCAAGCTCAGCTTATAGAAACTATGGTGCTTTTAACCATTAATCATCAAAGTTTAATAGCCACAAAGGCTAATAGGATAGTTAGGGCAGCAGATGGCAGGACTGTTATGGAATTTGGATCTAGAAGGGCCCAAGGCTATGAAGGAGCTATTCTAGGAGCTAGGGCAGCCTACATTGGAGGCTGTATTGGTACTGCCAACACCATAGTGGACAGGGACTTTGATATACCAGCCTTAGGTACCATGGCCCATAGTTGGGTTCAGATGTTTCCTAGTGAATTAGATGCCTTCAGAGCTTATGCAAGGATTTATCCAGATAACTGTGTATTATTAGTAGATACTTATGATGTTTTAAAAGAAGGCTTGCCTAATGCAATAAAGGTCTTTGATGAGGAAATTGTACCTAGGGGCTTTAGGCCAAAGGGTATTAGGATTGATAGTGGTGATCTTGCATACCTATCTAAGGAATGTAGAAAAATCCTAGATGATGCTGGATATCCTGATTGTCAGATAATTGCATCTAGCTCTTTAGATGAATATGTAATTAGGGAACTGCTCTTACAAGGAGCTAAAATAGATTCCTTTGGTGTAGGCGAAAGGTTAATAACTGCCAAATCTCAACCTGTATTCGGTGGTGTATATAAGCTAACTGCCATAGAGCAAAATGGACAACTTATACCCAAGATTAAGGTTAGTGAAAATGTGGGAAAAATCACTACTCCAGGCTTTAAACAAGTATATAGGTTCTTCGATAAAGATACTAACAAGGCCATTGCAGATGTAATCACTTTACATGATGAGGAAATAGACGAATCCAAACCATATGAAATCTTCCACCCTATTTATACTTGGAAGAGAAAGACCTTAAAGAATTTCTATGTAAGGAAACTATTAGTACAGATCTTCGATAAGGGTAACTGTGTTTATGAAAGTCCAAATATCCACGAAATTAAAAAATATTGTAAGGAACAATTAGACCTATTATGGGATGAAGTTAAGAGATTTGATAGACCACATAGGTATATTGTAGACTTATCACAAGACCTGTGGGATATTAGGGATCGATTATTAAAAGAACATAAGTAAATAAAAGACCGGATACCGGTCTTTTATTTATGAATAAATATGGCCTCAATATAACATTTTATTCCTATATATAAGTAGACTATTAATAATATATAGGCAGCTTCGGTGTCTTTATAATATTTCCATCACCTAAAGTTACTTCTGCAAAAATCACAAAATATGGTCTGTATGAGGCTTCAGATGAAGATTCCTTTTGCTTATCTATAATTTCCCCAATATTATCATTAGAATATTTCCACCCATCTACATAGTCATTATCAGTAAAAATCAATCGCTCGCCCTCATCAGATTCTAATCTTAATATATAAAAATCTACTTTCTTAGCATCTTCATATCCTAACAATTCTAGATAGTCTCAGTTTCTTTTGATACTTACTAATTTCTTCCCTCATCTTCTCTCACCTCCCAGTAGCAAGAGGTCATATTGGTTGATATCAACTTCGTATGGTGGTAAATCTTCTGGAAAATATATTG
>JAAYFT010000124.1 GCA_012728125.1 Tissierellia bacterium
AGTCAACCTTTTCTGGCCTATGGGATAATAGGATTTTATATCCTCCCATATCCTTCATATTAGAAAATGATGTATATACTTCTTTGTACCAATTAGACCCTGGACTTTTGTAACCAACTATATTTGGATCGTCAACTCCTGCAACTATTAAGTCAACTCCCCTTACATTGACCTTTTGCAGACTATTTTCCAATACATTTACTCCCAAGGACCTGAAAAGGCCTTTAATCTTATCCACTTCACCTGTCCTAATTTCATGGTTGCCTGTTACATAATAAATAGGAGCTATATCTTTTATAGCTTCTATGAATAACTTAACACCTTCTATACGGCCCGAATCATCTACAATATCTCCAGCTAAAGCTATTATATCTGGATTTTCAGCCTCAATTTTTTCCCTTATTTTATCTTGCTTTTCACCGTATTTTTGACTGTGTAAATCCGTTATAAGGACTATTCTTATGGACTGGTCCTTTAAGATTTTATTAGTTTTTAAGCTATATTTTCTGACCACAAGCCCATTATAAAAAGCTATGAAAAATAATATTACTATGCTAATTATTATTATGACTTTATATATGATTTGTATTTTAATCATAAGTCCTCCATTGTTTTGTTAATTTTATATAGTAGCTGGAACAAAAAAATACTTCCATTCTAGGATTTACATTTATCTATTGTTAATTCAACTATACCATAGACAAAGACCATAATCATATACCTAATATTACTATTCTACATTTCCTAAAAATATCCTTCTTTTGCTGAATAATAAAAGCCATAGTAAGTTTTTAACTACTATGGCTATAATTAGTCTATTTATTTTGCCCTGGCCATATGGAGACTATCTATTATTACATTTCCATATTTATTTCCATTTTCATCTTCTATATTAAAGTATTCTTCCTTATACCCTATACCATTGGTTGACTCCTGGCTTGACCAATATTTTAACCCAATTATCCTATCTCCTTCTTTTATCCAATTAATAAATACAGCACTGTGTCCAGTATTGTTTTCCCTTGTAAAATCTATGAAATCCCCTGGCCTAAGCTCATGTAAATCAGTTATTCTTTTGCCTAAACCGTATTTTTCTAAGGCAACTGCTAGATTGCTTTCAGACTTTGCTCCATTGGCCACATACCAAGTCATAATAAAATCATATAGTTCTTCCTTAGTCATACCATTAATATCATCTAAATCCTTGCCCAGCTCTTCATTTCTCTTCCTCATAGCTTTAAAAAATACTTCAAAGGTAATTCCTGAACAATGGCTATATTTTGTGCCGCTGGGATGGGCTTTTAACAATAATTCACCCTTATAATATATATCTTCTGTTACTCCATTGTAGTTTTCATAATCATTATTTAGTAAGTATGGGTAGTTACCGCTGCCTATGGGATAGGTCTTGATAATACTTAATACATAGCTATTGAGATAGCCCTTTGGTATTTCGCCATGCTCCCTATTTTTTGCCCCATCAGAACCCCTATTTGGAATAGGTTCATTTATCTTTCTTTCTGCAACAATTAATCCCTTATCTGCCTCTTTTTCTTTTGATTTTTTCATTTCCAGCTCTTTTAATTTTTCCACCATTAATTCCTCTATATTGTCTGGTAAACTCCCAGATAAAGCTTTTTCCTTATTTTGATTAAGGTATGCCATGGTTATATTGGTATTATCAAATGATACAAGTTTTCTTATGTCTTTATGATGAGCTTCATCATATGTTTTTTTATGTAAATTATCGATTATTAGTAAGGATAATAAACTAAATCCTATAGATAGGCCAATTATAAATTTTTTTCTACTCATATGTCTTCCCCCTTATGTCAAATAAACAGTTATGTTAATTATACTAAAAAATACCCCATTTTTGATTGGTAAAATATTCTGCCCCAGCATATAAATTTCCAAATCTATAATTATCAATACCTATTGACTTATTAGCTGGCTATTATTGGGAAAACTTAATTTTTATAATCTTTTTTTGAAATATTTCATTACTTCAATAACTTCATCAAATAACTTTCTATCATCATTACACCAAAGCTCAGTAAATAGTATATCTGCCTTTTCTACTAAGCCTTCTTTTATCCCTTCTCCCTTGTTCCATCCCTATCAAAGAAAATTGCTTTATACTTCATAAACACGCTCTCTCAAATATTTTTTATTGGCTATAGACAGCTTATTAGAATTAACAATACATGCAATACAATTGCCTGAAAGTACATCAATAATATTAATCCATATCAAATATCAAAGTGACTTTCTAGAATAATATCCTGTAACCTGATTGCTAGTCCCATTTTTTACTTTAACAACTATTGGTCCTTTTAGAAATATTTTTTCCTGAAATTTTCTATCAATTAGCATAATAAAATTGTCACACAAAATCATATCCCTTAACTTTACCATGTTCATAGGATCATATCCACATATTACAAAATCTCCTTCATGCTTAATTAAAGGCTTATTAAAAAAGTCTTCGAATCTTTTGTCTAGATTATCTACATGTGTTCTAAAGTTTTCTTCTATCCTTGGGTCAAATACATTTTCAATATCAATGATACTGTAGCCTATTTTCTCTGCAACTTCTTCAAAAATTGACTGACTCTGCCCTATTATTTCTTTGATAAAATCTATGTTTAAGTCTTCAAAAAGTATCAATAATAATACACCGGTATAATAGCTAATCATCCTTATGTCAAACAATGATGATGTGTTTGTAGAAAGGATATTTTTATATTCTTCTATTCTCTTCTCATAAAGTTCCTCTGATATAAATTTTAATGCTTTAGTTCCGCAGTATTCCGCACTTCCTTCTACAGTTTCAACTGCAAATTCATATTTTATAATGTCTCCATATCTTTGAAGTCTTGACATTCTCAAGGATATGATTTCCTTCAATAAATTATTTTTAAGATCCCTATTATTACTATCAAGTGCTTGAATAAGCAACATATTTTCCCTATATTTTATTTCAAAGTTTTTTAAATCTATTGGATAATCAAGTCCTTTTAAATCATTGGGGAATCGCTTTTCACCATTTGATAACTGATATGAATGAAACATTTCATGGATAATATTAGAAGCTAATTCCCTACTGTCTACTTTGTTAGGATCTTCCACATGCCATATTGCTAAATTTTCTCCATTATAATCAATACTTGTATTCCCTAAAAATCTATTGTCATAATTTCTTCTGGTATTATTAAATATCTTGAAAATAATTCTATTTGTAGTTCACCAGAATAATCCTTATCAATAGCTTGCATTACGCTTGCCCTTAACTTATAACCGTTTATGCCTTTG
>JAAYFT010000125.1 GCA_012728125.1 Tissierellia bacterium
AATGGTAGAATTAAGGTTATGGTGGCACCCCATGCACCCTATACCTGTAGTCCAGACTTTATACTAGAAACAATGAAACTTGCCAAGGATCTAAATACTGGAATCCATATACACCTATCCGAAACGAAAAAAGAAGTGGAAGATAGTTTTAAAACATATGGTAAATCTCCAATTAAGCATGTTTACGATTTAGGCCTATTAGATCTACATACCATAGCTGCCCATTGTGTCCATGTAGATGATGAAGATATGGAGCTTATGAAGGAGAAAAATGTATACCCAGTTAACAATCCAGGTAGCAACCTTAAACTAGCCTCTGGTTTTGCTCCAGTAGACAAGATGCTTAAAAAAGGCATTTCAGTTGCCCTAGGCACCGATGGTTCCTCATCTAATAATAACTTAAACATGTTTGAGGAGATTAATTTGGCAGCCATAGTAAATAAGGCTGTAAACCTAGATGCAGTATCTGTACCAGCCATAGATGCTTTAAAAATGGCAACTGTAAATGGGGCTAAGGCTTTGGATTGGTATGATGAAATAGGCTCATTAGAAGTAGGGAAAAAAGCAGATTTGATACTAATAGACATGGATAAACCCCACCTATATCCTCGCCACAATATTATCTCATCCCTAGCATATTCAGTTCAAGGATCAGATGTAGACACAGTTATAGTAGATGGAAAGATTATTATGGAAAAAAGGGAAATAAAGACTTTAGATGTGGAGAAGATAAAATATATGGCGGAGAAACATGCCAAGGATTTGATAAGCAGATAATAAATATAAATGATTCACTAATAGCCATTAGTTTTCTAATGGCTATTATATTTTTGTCTTTTTTGGCAATAATCTTATTTATCATAGTAGTAAAGGGTGAAGCTATGATTTCCAAAGATATAGAAGTTAATAAGGCAAAGATGAAAAAGATCTTTAAGGGTTCCAGTGATTTATTATTATATGCATTTGATACCTCATGTAATACTAAGGCATTAGTTGCTTATATCGAGTGTTTAGTAGATAGAAATGGTCTATATAATGATTTGGTAAAACCTCTGATTAAAGACCTAAAGTCTCCTTATGAGATATTGAAGACAGTTCCCATAGCAGGTGCCAGGGAAGTATATGATATGGATACTATTACAAAGGAGATGTTAGTAGGAAGTGCAGTATTATTTGTAGATACACTAGATACTGCATATTTATTTGAGCTTGGTAAGTGGGAAAGAAGGTCAATTGAAGAACCTGGCAATGAACGGGTAATAAAGGGTCCAAAGGAAGGTTTTGTAGAGGATATAAGTGTAAATAAAGGCCTTATAAGAAGGCGGATAAGAAACCCAAATCTAGTATTTGAGGATTACATTGTAGGAACACAAACTAATACCAACGTTAGCCTAGTATATTTAGCAGATCGTGTAAACTCAAGTGTTTTAGACGAGGTTAGGGAGAGATTAAATAAAATCAATGTGGATGCCATCTTAGATGCATCATATATAGAACAAATAATAAAAGACTCCCCAAAGTCCCTTATTCCAACAGTAGGATATACGGAAAAGCCAGATGTAGCAGCTGGAAAAATACTAGAAGGAAGGATTGCCATTATCTCTGACGTCTCCCCTATGGTACTTACTATACCTAAAATATTTATAGAGAACTTTCAGACTTCAGAAGATTATTATACAATACCTAAGTATGCTACCTATCTTAGAACTATAAGGATTTTTTCCCTATTGATGGCAGTAACTCTACCTGGCATTCTTGTAGCATTGAAGACTTATCATCAGGAGATGCTGCCTACTAGCCTCTTGATGTCCATGGCCAGCGGCAGAGAAGGGGTACCCTTTACTGCTCTAGTAGAGGCTCTTTTCATGCTTATTTTCCTTGAAATCATCAAGGAATCATCTATCCGTACACCAAGCTCTATAGGTAGGGCAGTGACTGTAGTTAGTGGTTTAGTCCTAGGGCAAACTGCAGTCCAAGCAGGCTTAGTCGGACCAATTATGGTAATAGCAATTGCAGCATCTGGTATATCGGAGTACATTTTTGCTTCCTTAAAGGAAATGATTGTCTTATATAGATTTATCATTTTACTATTGGGAGGGACTTTAGGATTATTTGGTGTTATTTGTGGAATCATAATAATTATTACTCACTTAGTTTCTGTCAGGTCCTTTGGAGTCCCATATATGTATCCAATTGCTCCCTATGATAAGGAGGGTATGAAGGACTTCATCATTAGAAGTCCTTTAGATAAGATGACTTATTTGCCTAGAAATATATCCAATAAGAAGGAAAGGATGAGAAATGAATAATAGAATCCCAAAAGCAAAGAGAAATAAAAGAGTAATAATAATTTTATATCTATTGATTTCATCTACCATACTATCAGCCTGTGAAGGCACAGTAGGCAGAAGGGAAATTGAAGACCTAGGTATTGTGACAGCAATAGGTGTTGACTATGTAAATGATGAGGTAATAGTCACCCTTGAGGTTGTTAATCCCTTAGCTAGTTCTATTTCAGCCCAAGCCAGTTCTACTAAGACTGAAGGTCAAAAATATGTATATCCACAAGGCAGGGGCAAAACTATAAAAGACGCCATATCAAACATTAACCTATATTTTGATAAAAAAATATTTTTATCCCACAGTAACATACTTGTATTAGGTGAAGAATTTGCAAAAAGGGGGACAATTGATTTAATGGATTTTTTTATAAGGGATAGCCAGCCAAGGGAAGATATGTACATAGTGGTGGCCAAGGGTGCCAGGGCTTCAGATATAATTGGAGTTAAAGCTGGTTTAGGTAGGCCTACAGGCACCTACCTTTATGATACTTTAAACAATTTTTCTTCCAACGGTAAATCCATAAACATAAGTATAGCAGAAAAGTATAGGTATTATTACGACGTATCAAATGAGCCGGTCATTGGCCTTGTACAACTTAAAGAGGTTGTTCGTTCAGATGATGAGCTAAAGAAGGAAGAACAAACTGCAAAGGTCTTAGATGTGGCGGGAGGTGCTGTTCTTAGTAGAGACCGCTTAGTTGGATATTTTGATGGGGATGAAATGATGGGATTTAATTTTATAGTAGGAGACTTTAAAAGAGGGACTATTGTTTTCAGGACCCCAGTGGAGGATAAAGATAAGAAGGGAACAATTATTGGAGCAGATGGTGTATTTACATCTTTAGATATTGTAAGTGCTAAAACTAAGAGGGAAATAACCGTTAATGACGGAAAAATACATTTGACCATAGATGTAAAGCTAAAGGCTGGATTAAACGAAATAAACCAAGCTTTAGATGTTATTGATGAAGAAGTTATGACTAGAATAGAAAAGGCATGTTCAGATAAGGTAAAGGAACTTATAAGTACAACCCTAGAAAAAGGGCAAAAAGAATTTAAGCAAGATAGCTTTAGTATAGGTGTCACAGTACATCAACAACATCCAAAACTGTGGAAGGAGATAGCTACTGATTGGAATAATATCTTTCCTGAAATAACCTATGATGTAAAGGTGGAAACTACCATTGTTAAAATAGGATTAATGAATCTTCCTGCCAATTTAAGGAGGAAATAATAATGAAGGAACAGGTTTCAACTAGGCAGATGATATATGTTTTAGTATTAAATAGGATAGGTACTATAATAACTATTATGTCTATTATCCATATGGGGCCAGGAAACCAAGATATATGGATAATGATGATACTTTCAACTTTCTATTGCTTATTATTTAATTTACCTTTCTTGTTTTTATCCATGAGATTTAGCAAGTCATCTATTATTGGATACATGGAAAAGATATTTGGCAAGTTTATAGGCAAGATCCTGGGAGTTGCTTATGGCCTATTCTTTATGAGAATAGCAATTTTATACTACTATATTGAGATCCAAATGATCAGAACAACTTTCATGGAAGAACTATCTCCCATTATAATTGTAACAGTCTTGATGATAGTTTCAATCTACATAGCTTCAAGAGGTTTTGAAGTATCAGTTAGAACAATAGAGTTCTTTGGTCCAATTGTAATAGGATCTATTATTTTTTATATAGTTTTGGGATTTAACAATATAGATTTAACTGTTTTGCTGCCTATTTACCAGGATTCATCTTTAGCAAGCTTAAGTATGGGAGCACTGGAAGCTAGTTTGATTTTTACAGATCCAGTTATATTATCAATGAATTTTCCCTCCCTTTCAAATAAAAAGGATGCAGGAAAAATAATAGTTATAAGCAAGATTTTCTCCCAATTGATTATCATCTTGATGTTAATAGCTACCCAAGTATCTTTAGGTGTAGAACAAGCAAGGCATTCTAATTTTCCCTTTCTAACCTATGTTAGGCTTGTTAGGACCTATTCCATCTTTGAAAGAATAGAAGCAGTCTTTCTAATTACTTGGATAATTATTGTTACCACTAGGGTAGTATCCTATTTGTATATTTCAGGCAAGGCATTTAAAGAGGTATTTAATAAAAAGGATATAAAACCCTTTATATATGCAGTAGGCATAATACTGGGGATAATAATATACTATATATCTGATGTCAATCCTAGGCTTGCCTATTTATATGGTAGAAAGACCCAGGAATATTACTATTACTTTATCTTCAATATTGGTATCCCCATACTGGCCATTATAACCTACTACATCAGGGGAAGAGATTTTAAAAAGCAGGAGAGATTAGGAAACTAATCATTTAAAGGAAGAACTATTGTAACTGTAGTACCTATCCCATAGGAACTTTCTATATCTATACTTCCATTATGGGCTTCAACTATGGATTTTGTAATAGACAATCCTAAGCCAGATCCATCAGAATTATCCCCTATTGCGTCCCTTGCTCTAAAAAACCTATCAAATATAAAGGGCAAATCATCCCTTTTAATACCTGATCCATTATCTATTATTTTGATAATGGATTTATTATTTTCTTTTCTTAAAACAACTTCCACCTTACCATTATTTTTAAGGAACTTTAAGGAATTAGATAGGAGGTTATGGATTATTTGCCTTAACTTATCCCTATCCATAGTGATATTTATGTTATCTTCAATATCCATATCAATGGAGAAGCCTTTCTTTTCAAATAGGGGCATAAAGTTAGTCACTATCATAGAAATTTCCTTAGATAAATTAAAATAAGTTTTGTTCAAAATAAATTCAATCTCTCTGGCCCTAAAGGAGTTTTTAAGATCATCTACTAAATTAGACAACCTATCTATTTCTGCCATTAAAATCCCTAAATGATTTTCATTTGGTTCCCAAATGCCATCTAAAATAGCTTCTAAATGGGATTTAAGTGTTGTCAAAGGAGTTCTTAATTCATGGGAAATATCCTGAGCATATTTTTTTCTTATGGCCTCTTGCTTTGCCAAGCTTTCACCAAGATAATTAATAGAATCTGATAATTCTACTATTTCCCTAGTATTAGTTTTTACCTTAGATTTTCTTGTTAAGTTGCCCTTTATAATTTCAATGGCTGTATCTCTTATGTCCAACAAGGGAATGGTCAAAGACCTGGATAATAAAACACTAATTACAAGGCCAATAAATAGGGTAAATAGGGCAGATATAATGATGGATTTAGTAAGGGTTTCCTTAAATAGCAAGGCTCCTTCAGTTAAATAGGAATTGTCTATGTATCCTATGATTAGGTTTCCTACTTGAACCTCGCCTTCCATTAGTGGGAAGGATTTTTCAACATAATTACCCTCAGTCATACTGCGTTGCCTCATCATTCTTCCGTGGATTCCTCTCATATGCATCATCATTCCTACATTGGAAGAAGTGATTATATTATCATTTAAATCCCTTATTTCAATATATACATTTTCTAAATTAGCATAGGAATTAATCTCCCTTTGGTATAGTACATAGTCATTGTCACTATATAATTTGTTTAAGTCATTGCTAATACTTTCAAGCTTTTTTTGTTGTTCTTCAACTAAATAAGTTTCAAACCTTTTATTTATCATAAAGTTGGATGTATAGCTAATTAGAAAAATAGATACGAAAATGGAAAGTAAAAAGGATAATATCAATTTATTTGAAAGTTTCATTGCTTAGCCTCCATAGGATTAATTGTAAATATATTATAACAGTTAATGTTGAAGAAATTATGAATTATATTTTTTATTTCTTCATAATTCATTCACATTTAGAAAATATAATAAAATCAAGAAAGGAAAGGAGAGATTTTATGAAAAGGAAAGTCTTTGTTGGAGTACTAATCCTAGTAATAGGTGTTGGCTCCCTAATAGCTTATGGAGAAAGCAATAGAATAGCCAATGTAGTACCAGGAAGAGGGATAACAAGATTTACAACAGAGGACAGGGAAGCTTGGTTTAAGGAAATGTTTCAGTTTAGAAAGGAAGAGTTAAAAGAAGCCATAGAAAAGGGATTTATTACAGAAGAAGAGGCTAAAGCTTGGGAAGACCATTTCAACTATATGGAAAAATTCCATGAAGAAAATGATTTTATGCCCTTTGGCTGCGGCGGCTTTGGATTAGGCAGAGGTAAAGGCATGGGCTTGATGAGAGGCCGGGGTTATAAAAGTCATATGTTTAGAGGCTACTATTAAAAATGGTCCATCTACATAATAAATGTAGATGGACCCAATTTTGTTATTCCCTAAATCTATAGCCTACTCCACTAATAGTATCTATATAGGAGTTGCCCTTTCCTCTTTCTCCAAGTTTTTTTCTAATGGAAGAAATATGCATATCTACAACCCTAGTATTTGGAGCATAGTTAATATCTCCGATTTTATTCAATATGGTTTCCCTTTGGATTACCTTTCCAGGATTAGAGGCTAATAGGTATAAGATTTCAAACTCTTTAAAGGATAGGCTAATGATTTCACCATTTTTCATAACTAACCGCTTGTCAACATCTATCACTAAATCATGGATAGTAATCAAGGGTCCAGAAAGGACTTCTACTTCTCTTGATCTGCGTATAGCTGCATTTAACCGAGCTATTAACTCCCTATGATGGAAGGGCTTAGTTATATAATCATCTGCACCCATTTCTAAGCCTAAAATAGTGTCTAGCTTATCTTGATTTACGGTGACTATTAAAACTGCTATATTTTTATGGATGGGATGATTTCGAATATACTTCAATATTTCAAGTCCACTCATGTCTGGTAGGTTAATATCCAGTATGGCTCCTATTACCTTATTATTATTTAACAAGTCAATGGCTTCTTGACCGGTTTTTGCCATAAGAGTAGAATAATCATATTTACCTAATATGGAGTTTAAGATCTTAAGATTTATGTTGTCATCTTCTACTATTAATATAGTCTTATTCATTGAGTCACCCCAAGCATCTTTATAATATTATGGAAAAATTATATAATTATGGTAAGACAATTATATTATAAAGTAATTTTATCGTCAAAATAATTAATTAAATAACAACAGAAGTCTTTTTGAAAATAATATGCATCGGGAAAAAGTTTATTAGTGGTTAAAAGAAAAATATTATTAGGATGTGAGATGATTGTTAGACAGGGGATTTGGAGATTTATTAGAAGCTAAGCTATTATTAGAGCAGGTATTTGAAAATGCTGCAGATGGGATGTGTATTGTAAATACAGAATATGAAATAATCAAGGTCAGTAGCAAGCTGGTAAATTCCCTAGGCATAAGTAAGGAAGAGGTGTTAGGGAAGAAGTGCTATGAGATAGTATTGTTATCCTTTTGCAATACAGATGACTGCCCGATAAAGAGGATAAAAAATGGAGAGAGATATTTTACTTATGAGGCCCAGTATAAAATAGGCAATAGAAGTGTACCATTTTTAATAACTGCTACACCTTTAACAAATACAGATGACAAAATTGAAGGCGTCATACTAAGCTATAAGAATATTACCGATTTAATAAAATATCAAAAGGAATTACAGATAGCTAAGAATAAGGCAGAAGAAGAAAATATCTTAAAAACCCAAATTCTTGCCAATATTAGTCATGAAATTCGAACACCTATGAACGGAATATTGGGTTTGATTGAACTATTATGGGAAACAGAACTTTCACCTAAACAGGAAGAATATATGGAATTAATCAGGTATTCTGCAGACAGGCTTCTTTCCATTTTGAACAATATATTAGATTTTTCTAAAATTAAAGCAAGTAAAATCAAGATAAAAAGAAAGACCTTTAACATCATCAAGCTATTGGAAGATATGAAGAGACTCTTTCAATTACAGGCAAGGGAAAAGGGTTTAGAATTTTATTGGAAGGTAAATGAAAAACTTCCCAAAATACTAATAGGTGATCCGGATGCCTTAAATCAAATACTCTTTAACCTGCTTAGCAACGCAATCAAGTTTACAGATAGTGGACATGTCTGTTTAGAAGCTGATATATATGATGAAGATGATAAAAATATTGAAATCAGTTTTTCTGTAATAGATACAGGTATTGGAATTCCAGAAAATAAAATAAAGGATATTTTTAAAGAATTTTATCAGTTAGACCTATCTTCTACTAAAAAATATGGTGGAAGTGGATTGGGGTTGACTATTACAAAGGAATTAATCGAAAAAATGGATGGGGAAATCAAGGTAAGTTCACAATTGGGACTAGGGACTAGTTTTACAGTTAAATTAAGATTTGAGAAAGGCAATGTTATGGATTATGATGAAGGAACTAGGATAAAACAAGAAAAGATTATGAGGCCTGATTCCTTTGAAAACTTAAACATATTAGTGGTAGACGATGATTTAATAAATCAAAAGATTATATATAATATATTAGAAAAAACCAATTGGATTATTACATTGGAATCTAATAGCGAAAAAGTCTTAGACCTAGTGAAAAAGAATAAGTATGATTTAATCATACTA
>JAAYFT010000014.1 GCA_012728125.1 Tissierellia bacterium
GCGGTATTATGGTCATTACAGGAACCCTATCATCTCTATCCATGGGTGTACTATCAGATTTTAATATACTATTTGGAGTTGGATTCTTTGACTTCTTTGATATTTTAACAGATAAGATCTTCCTAGCTATAGGAGGAATGGTAATTGCCATATTTGTAGGCTGGTTTATGAAGAAAGAAGACCTTAAAGATGAGCTTACAAATAGTGGAACAGTTGAATTTGGCCTATTTGAAGTATGGTATGCTGTAACTAAGTATATTATCCCTCTAGCTATTGGTGCTGTAGCAGTAGCAGGTATTTTATCCATAGAACAGACAGCTTTGATGATTTTCGGTATAGTACTCATTGCAGTATTAGCTATATTCTCAAAGAAACTATAAAAGAAAACCCTTCAGGTTTCCTGAAGGGTTTTACTTATTCCGTTATACTTTCAAAAGGTTCTTCAATGCTGTAATGTCCCATTAATGTCTCAGCTTTTTTTCCATCTATTAAAAATTGAACCCTATCTACTGAATCTAAGTCTAATAAACTGGCTACTATTTGGTTGATAGTGAAGGTTTCTTGCATAGAGCCTCCATACATTCCTTCTTGAGCAAAGTTTACATATGCAGTACCATCAGCTACTTCTACACCTAATAATTTCACAGTAGAAGGAATTACTGTACTAGCATTTTCAATGTTTTCTGGCCCTTTCATTAATTCCCTAACTACTCTTTCTTCAAGGGGGACATCCCCAAATTCAACTAATCTTTTTTCGACAACTAGTTTTTCTAGACTTTCATCTCCAGTTTCAATATATTCTCCATTGGCAAAATAGAGATTAACTTCTTTACTTTCTCTTTCAGGAGTAGGATCCACCACTTCATCTTCTTCATCTTGAATATTAGCTTCATTTTCAATTGGCTCTTCAATTTGTGGTGAATTATCTTCTACTTCATTTTTTGGTGCACAAGCTCCTAGGGCGAAAATAATTAATATCAAAAATAAAACCCCTATATACTTTTTCATTATTACCATCTCCTTTCATTATCATTATAGGTCAAAAATTTGAATAAAAAATAAAGAAATATTAAGAAAGTATGAAGAAATAACAAATAGTTATTAAACTAAGGGTATTTCTATTGTAAGCTCAGTGCCTTTTCCTGGACTACTTTTCGCATAGATATGCCAATTGTGTTTGTCGATTATGTTTTTGACAATAGTTAAGCCAATGCCAAGGCCTTCAATTTTTTTATGATCAAGAACTCTGAAGCCTTGGTTGAATATATTATATAGGTTTTTTTCATCTATCCCAATGCCATTGTCTTTTATCCTTAAAAACAGTTTATCCAATGATTTATCAAGTTTTACATTTACAAAGCAATAGGATTTACTTGGGTCCCTATATTTAATACTATTATCAATAATATTTAATAAGATTTCTTTAAACTTATCCTTATCTAGCTTAACCATGATTCCCTTCTCGATTTTATGTTCTATTATTACTTGGTTTCTATCAGCATATGGAGAGATGAATTTAATGGTTTCGTTTATTATTTCCCCTATATCGTAAGTTTTTAAATCTAGACTAATATCTTCAAGCTTGATAGAGGTCATTAAATAGTTTACCAAGCTTTCCATTCTTTCAGTTTCTTTTTTAATATCCTCTAAGTATTCTTTGTAAATATCGATACTATTATTGCCTATGGAAAGGGAATCTATTAGGGCTTTGATTGAAGTAAGGGGAGTCTTTAATTCATGGGATATAGAATTAATAAAGTGCTTTCTGTTGATTTCAATGTTTTTAAGTTTATTGCTCATATCATTGAAGGTAGAAATAAGTTTTCCTATTTCTCCATTTCCTTTTCCTTCAACTTCATAGCCTAAATGGCCAGAGGATATCTCTTCTACCCCTTTAGTTAGAGTTCTTAAGGACTTAGTAATGCCAGCGGCAGAAATCCATGTCAAAAGGATTGCACCTAAGAGTGCAAGGAGGGAAATTCTAAGCATATCTCTTTTTAGATTGAGAAGGTCTTCATGTAAATAGCCTAAGGATTTGGAAATAAGGACAGAACCCAAAATATTACTTTCAATTCCAGTGCTTATAC
>JAAYFT010000015.1 GCA_012728125.1 Tissierellia bacterium
AGGATTTCTTCTTCTACGTATTCTATGTTTGTTTTTACTGTAGCTGACATATCTTCAGTAATTCCTTCTATTTCTATTTCTTCCCTAAAGTCTTCGTTGGCATCTATGGTATAGATGTTTTCTTCTCCCTCTCCTTTGTAAACTGATTTGAACTTTACTACTCCTGAAATAACTACCCTATCTCTAATTACCTTCGTAGATAATATCTCTACTTGAGCATCAGTCCATAGGATTTTTTCTATATTAGGTTTTGATGGACTAAGATAGGCTTCAGTATCCACTAATGTTTGGGTTTCTTCCTTCCCCCTTAGCTCTTCAATCTTAAGTACATCCTTTATCAACTCTATGGTCATATTATCCCCCCTATTTTTTGCTTGTATATACCCTATGAAGATATATATGCCAATTAATCCCAAATAATGAATAAATTTGGATAAAGGGGACAATATATTTAGGCTTGTCTAAAAAAATAACTGTACATTGAATGTACAGTTATTTTTAAGATATTTTTTCTTCTGGTTCTGATTTAGTGCAAACTGTCACTTCTACTGTGCCAGTTAAAACGTCTGAATAGGTATAAGATACTTTTCTAGGGCTATCATAATCGTTGTTTATTTTAACTATAAATAGATTTGGGTATGCTGCTTCCAATATTCCTTCTCTGACGACAGTTTTCTTCCTTCCTTTATTTGCTTTTAAAATTACAGTCTTCCCGATGCACTTCTCGATGTCCTTACGAATTCTAACTAAAATATTTTTTTCAATAAAGCAACCCACCTTCCATTATTTGCTCCCCAAATTTAGAGGGCAGAAGGAGTGTTCGGACACTCATGGACATATTATACCATATATAGGTACTTATGTCAAATAAATAATTAATTATACTACAAAGGTATTAAGTTTGTCAATAAAAATAGGAATTTTTTCATATTTGTTAAATATTCTTTATAGGTTATATTTATCTATATAAATAAATTTTTTGTAGGTATATGTAAAAAAATGGTTTAATTTATACTGCTATGATATAATAAATATATCATGAATAAGGGTGAAAGCTGTGAAGGGTACAATTGTTGCTGCATGGATAGAGACTTGTAGGACATTGCATGGGGATGAGATAACCAACGAAGCTTTGACACATTTCAACATTAGTCCAAATAAGATATTTAAGCCTACGGAAGATATAGAAGATAAAGTGGCTAGGGGAATAGTTGATTATATTGCTACTAGAAAGGGCATGGCTCCTGAAGACTTGTGGAGAAGTATGGGAACTCAGAATATACTGACCTATTCCAAGATTTATCCTGCCTTTTTTAGATATAAGAATTTATACTCCTTCCTCCAGGCTATGTATGACATTCATGTTGTTGTGATGAAAAGAATTCCTGGAGCTAAGCCTCCAATTTTAGGTATCAATCCAGTGGACAAGTATACTGCCCACATGACCTATTCTTCCCCAAGAAGAATGTTTGAATACTTTATGGGCATGGTAGAAGGTGCAGCTAGTTATTACAATGAAGATATTAAAATAGAAACCCTTGAGAAGAAGGACGACTTTATAAAAATAGCCATTACCTTTGCTGAAGAGATCTATTATGAAAGGAGATTTTTCTTAAATAATTTACTATCCTTTGGATTTATTAAGAGTATGGAAGGAAAATTGGCCTTGGCATCACTGCTACTTGTAGGTGTTCCTTCTGCTTTAGGGATTAAGTTTCTTTCCCCAACTATATCTATTCCATTGGTTTTAGGCCTTTCTCTTGTTATTCCTTTTGTTGTTAGCAAAGGGCTTTTTAGACCTCTTGAGGCTATTAAATCTATCTTGGACAAGCTAATAGATAAGGACCTATCCATAGCCGAAGGTATAGTTACTAGGGACTTCTTTGAAGAGATCAGTGAAAAGATTAATTTGATGAAGGATAGTTTAAAGACAGACTTTGTAGGTTACAAGGCTACAACTGATGAATTAAATGTATTTTCCAATGACTTCCTTGAGATATCCCAAAATATGAGTTATACTTCTCAGGAAATATCCAATGTAGTTGAACAGGTGGCCAGTGGAGCTGTTAATCAGGCAGAAGAAACTATCCAGGCTGCAGAGAAATTGAATGGCTCTATTGTTTCTTTAAATGAAGTTGTTGAAAAGGAAGACACTGGCAAAGACCAGCTTGAGTCGGCTGTTAATCAAATAAACAATAGTTTTAAGGACTTAAGGGCTACCTTGGAGAGTTTAAATCAGGTCTTAAAGGAATTTTCCCAGGTACAAGCTAAGGGAGAAAAACTACAAAGCAGGGCCCAAGAAGTTAGGAACATTGTAGAAACCGTTGAGAAGATTGCAGAGCAAACCAATTTATTGGCCTTAAACGCCAGTATTGAGGCTTCTAGGGCTGGTGAATTTGGAAGAGGTTTTACTGTAGTTGCCATGGAGATTAGGAAACTGGCCGAAGGCTCTAGGGAGGCAGTCCATACTATAAATAGCATACTTGAATCCTTCATTGGAGATATAGATAGTTTTGTTTCAGATATTTCACAGCAATACTCTATTATAGAAGAGGAAAATGTAAGGCTTACGTCAATTGCTAAGGAAAACCAAGATTCTGTTCATTCTATTGGTGAAGTGGCTGAATTGATTATTGAGTTAAGCAAGGAACTTATTAAGGAAACTGAAAATATTGGGTCTATTTCTGAAACTATTGAAGCTTTGGCAGCTATTGCAGAGGAAAACTCTGCTTCTTCTGAGGAAGTATCTGCCAATGTACACCATTATACTGAGGAAATTAGAAAGATGACTGACAGTATATTTGAGTTTAAAAAGGTTAGTGAGGAGTTTAGTAAGGAGCTGGAGAAATACATTGTATAGTGAATAGTGAAAAGTGAAAAGTTTGCTTCGAATTTTGAATTCACAGTTCA
>JAAYFT010000126.1 GCA_012728125.1 Tissierellia bacterium
TGCTTTTGTCAATAGGAATGTGTACCACCCTACTAATCAAATTGTGTACCACTTTTTGTAAAAAATAATAAGAGATCAAATCTCTATACTTCTATATTTTTTTGTTGTCGACTTAACAAACGATAACTTGTGCCTTTAAAGGATTTTATCACGCTATTGTGAATTAAGCGGTCAATAATGGCTGCGGCCATTATTTCATCATTAAATATATTTCCCCATTCTCCAAACTCTAAGTTACTTGTTATCATTATTGAGCCCTTTTCATATCTCTCTGAAAATACCTGAAATAGTAGTTGGGTAGAATGATGGGATAATGATACATACCCCAGTTCATCTATTATTAACAGGTCTACCTTTTTTAGTTTTTCAATAAACTTATTTAAAGATAATTGTTCTTGCATTTCTATTAACTTGTTTCCAAGAGAGGCAGCTGTATAAAACAATACAGATTTACCTTGTTTGCATGCTTCTACTCCCACAGATGTTACTATATGAGTTTTACCAGTTCCTTGATCTCCAATAAATATTATATTTTGATTGTCATTTATGAAATCAAGGGTTAATAGTTCCATGATTTCTTTTTTATTTAAGAATGGTGCTTTGGCAAAACTAAAAGTGTCTATGGTCTTAATAGTTGGGAAACATGCATTTTTCAACAACCTATTGTATCTACGATTTTCTCTATTTATTACCTCCTCATCTAAAAGCATTTCAAAAAACTCTAAGTGATTTAAATCTTTATCTAAAGATTCCTTAAAAACCCTATCAAATGAATCTATCATTCCTGAGAGTTTACAATATTTGAGTTTGCTAAATAGCTCTTGTCTCAATATTCTCACCCCCTTCTAAGAGAGTATTATACTGAGATATTTCTGGAGAAGATGATTGGATGTTTGAAATTCCCATTGATTCTAATACATCTTTAGGTATTGTTTTTTTAATTAGATTATCTTCTCTAAACCTTAGTACACTTAAAACCTCTTCATAGCTATATCTATTAGAGTTATCAAGTTCTTTTAGTATTGAACCTATTTTTTCAATGCCATAGGTTTTTGTTAGTTTTAGGATATTGATAAATTCTTTTGTACCTTTAGAAGGGGATTTAGTTTTAGCCTGAATCAACCTGTGATAGTTATCAAACTCCTTTGGAAGTTTCCACTGCTTTATTACTAATGCATCTTCATATGCTCTAGTCTTTTTTATTAGTAAATCTAGGAAATGATATGGGTCTAAACTATCCTTGTTTTTTGAGAATAATCTATCATGTTCGGCTATTATCTCTCCTTTGTAAATTATTTTTATTTTAAATGGATATATTTTAACATCTACTTTTTTACCCACATATCCTGTGGGAACAGAGTACCTATTTCTATCAATATGAGCAAGTTGATATGTATCTATCTTAGCTGTAGTTAATTTAGCATGATCATAATGACCTTTAAGAGGAAGAAACCAATCTTTACTACTCTCTTTAAGTGCTTCATACCAAGTAATTCCATCTATCTTTTTAGTTTGTATTCTATTCCAGCATTCAGTGTATAGTCTTTCATTTAGCTTATCAAACCCTTGAAATTCAATATATGGTAGGAAGTAGTTATTTCTTACATACTTTACTAAGTTTTCTACTAACCCTTTCTCGTTACCTTTCCCAGGACCACAAAATTCTGCTTCAAAACAGTAGAAGGATTTGAATCTAAGAAATTCATCTTGAAGAACCCTTTCACTACCTTCTAGGACCTCTTTAACAGCTGGTTTAAGATTATCAAAGATTATCTTTCTTGGTATTCCACCATAGAAGTCAAATGCCTTAATTAATCCATCAAAGAAAAATTCTGTGCTTTGTCGCGGATAAGCTTGCACAAATTCAGCTTT
The DNA here is from genome assembly GCA_012728125.1 of Tissierellia bacterium. Lineage (GTDB taxonomy): Bacteria > Bacillota > Clostridia > Tissierellales > Tissierellaceae > JAAYFT01. The sequence continues at coordinate 1,873 of JAAYFT010000126.1, forward strand.
TTCACTAGATAACTTAGCACAAAATGCAATTACTTTCCTTGGATATCCACCGTCCATAACAGTCATTTCACCAAAGTCCACCTGCAGTACACCTGAGCCATGTTCTAGCTTTACAAAAGCTTCTTTATTGTTAATGCCTAACTCTTCCTCAATGATTCTAACCTGATAGGTAAAAGCTGAATATGAGCCTTCATACCCTTCTTCTTGTAGAAGTTGATACATTCTAGTCTTGGTTAATCTATCTTTCTTTCTAGTAGCATTGTTTTCCTGTAAAATTACTTTAATTCTATCAATAAATTCACCATTTACGGGCTTGTCTTTATCTACTGTAAGTAAATACTTATTATCTTCCCGTTCAATGGCTCTAGTTACAGTATTTCTATGTACCATTAATCTTTTAGCAATTTCTCTTTTAGAAAGCCCTTTATTAAAATACATTTCTCTGATATTATCATATGTATACACCTTTATCACCTCATATACCTCCCGTTTGTTTATATTCGTTCAAATATAGTATACGGGAAGAGTTGGTAAAGGTGGTACACTTTTTGATTAGCAAACCTATTTTATTGGTACATATTTAGTTTAGCATGTGCAA
>JAAYFT010000016.1 GCA_012728125.1 Tissierellia bacterium
AATAAGGAAATTGAAGATATAAATAAGCGTACTTCAGAGTTGTTAAATGACTTAGCTTCTAGAAATAATTAAGTGATGGATTGTCAGTTCAATCCATCACTTAATTTATTGTATAATTCCATTGTCTTATTTGGGTCCTTGTAATTTATTATATAATGCCTGTCTTCAGTTTCTATAAATATATAGGGTGAGCTTTTTTCATTTATTAGTAGTACTGCTTTCCCAATATCTTCCAATATAAACCTTCCTCTTAAAATATGTACTAGCTCCATACCATTTGTCCTTCTCAATATTCTTGGTAAAGAATCCTCAATACTTAATTGAACTATATCCTCTTTATCTATTGTTGTACCATACATCCCCTTAATTCTTATCCTATTATTTTCAACTTCTATTTTAGGCTCCCTAGCACCATAAAGTATCAGAGCCATTATTATTACTCCCACAAGAGTCTTAAGCCCAACAGCCACTTTTCCCACTGTTTTATCGGATTTATCTTTATTATAATCGTACTTTTGGGATAAGATGACCAGACCAATAGTCAATGGTAAAATGGAAAGTAAGGACATAGTTGCTAAAAGCTTATTGCCTTGCATTTGGCCTATGCCACCAATAAGGAGTATTATAGCTATTATAATACAAAAATTTCCCATTAGTTTCCCTAAGGCTTCTATGTCTACATTTTTCTTCTTTTCTTCACTCATGGTATTATAGCCAGCAATGAGAAAATACCACCTGAAATATCTGATTCCAATTCCAACTATAAAAAATATCCCTGCCATTATATATAATATATACATATATTTCCCCCTTCTTAAGTTAATCTAAGGGATAGGTTTTATAAAACTCTATCCTCTCTTCCAAGGTAGGGTGAGTATGGTACCATATTTTATAGATTTTACTTGATCGAGGCAAACCTAAACTTTGATCATATAATTTTTCCATGGCAGATATTGCTGACTCCCTATCTTCTGTAAGTATAATTTCATATTTATCCGCTTCTACTTCCATATACCTAGATACATAGTTTCTAATAGGAGAGCTTAAAAATAAGTAAAAGTTTAAGACTAAGAATAATAGTGGTAAGGCTGCTATATCGTGAAGTCTCCTAATGCCAAATCTGCCATTGGATAAGCTAAGTATCCATCTAGATGTAAGGAATACTAAAAGTGATATTAAAATAGTTCCAACACAACTAAAGATGATATTTTTCCAAATATGCCCCCTTATATAATGGCCTATTTCATGGGCAGTGATGCTTAGGACCTCCCTTTCTTCTAGGTTGTTAATAGTTGTATCCCACAAGACTATCCTCTTTGAATGAAAAATACCAGTCATATAAGCATTCATGGTCTTGGTATCCTTGCTTTTATCTACCTTATATATTTTAGCATCTTCTATACCTGCCTTATGTAATAGGACCCTTATCTCCTGGCCTAATTTTTCATCCTCTATGGATGTGTATTTATTAAATATTGGGTCTATTAAAAATGGCGTAATAAACACTACGAAAATAATAATAGGAATTAATAAAAGGGATAATTGCAACCACCAAAACTTAGGACTCCTATATATAAAGTAAAAAGGAATAAAAATAAAAAGGGAAAGAGATAGATCATTTACCAAAAAACTCTTTATATTAACCTCAAGCCATCTGGCAAAAGTTTGATTTGATAAACCATATTTATGTGCCAGGACAAAGGAACTATAATAATTTAAAGGAAGATAGATTAAAAACATTAAAGTAAAAAATATAAGTCCGTAAAAAAGTCCAGTTAAAAATAGAGACCTATCATTCTCTACGAAAAACCTTATTCTATAGGATAGTCTAGAAGTCAAAAATAATAAGGGTATGAGAAATTGAAGAATTAACCTAATAGCCCAAACCCTTAGCCTATCCTTTCTTAGATTATAAGCCTCATTAGACAGGTTTGGATACTGGTCTTTTAACTTCTCCATATTTAAATATTCACTAACTAAGACTAAGGATATAAAGCCTAATAAACATACAAAAAATAAAACTATAGCCACCTTTAACCTTCTATCCACCATATCACCCCTTGTTAATTGCCTACTATTTATATATTCATTTGATAGATTATTATGATAATTATTAATATATCCATAATTAGATATTATAATAAGTACATTCTAATTACAAGGGATAAATAAAAGGTGGGTCATTTCACTAACCCACCTTACAAATCTATTTTATTCTCTATTAAATAGCTAGTAGCTAAAAATCCAAGTACTATAAAGGCAATTTGTACTAGACTCCCTACTATATTAATATATCCAAATATATTAGACATTTGGGTTATATTTCCAAAAATTGTTCCATAGGGTACTATATCATAGTAGTGAAGGATTTTAAAATTTTCAAGACTCAGATAGTAGGGAAAGGCTGCACTAATCCTTGAGGTTAGGAAACTAAGAAATCCACTTAGTACTAGAAAAATAACAAACCATAATCCACCAATTCTCTTATTTTTGATACTGACCTTACTTAAAGCTATAGATAGGTAGATCAAAACCAAGGCTAAAAAAATCGACTGTACTGACTCTATTATCGAGGAAGTTATTACTGATAGAACCGTGCTAGGTCCAATATAGGATATAACCCTTTTTACTACTCCAATCCAACCTGAACCATGCAAAATTGAACCAAGGAAAAAGTTGTATAAAACGATTGAAAGGGCTATTGCAGCATACCAAATAGCTCCAACTAATATCTTTGCTCCAAGGATTTTGTTTCCTGTAAGTGGTAGTGTAAAGGTTAAATAGCCCCTATTCTCATACAGTTCCTTTCTAAATAGACTAACGATATGCAAAAATGCAGCTAAAAAGGCTCCAAAAATAACTAATATAGAAACCAACACCGTAAGTGACCTAAAAACTACGTCCCCACCAGAAGGAGATCCTATATTTATTTCTCTATAAATATTATACTGTATTATGGTGGATGCTACTAGCAATACAGCTATAATTCCTAGAACAAACTTATAACTACCCTTTATTTCATATTTCATAAATTTTCTCATCATATCCCTCCTATGCTCCAAATATTTCTTTATACAGATCGTCTATTTTCATATTTCTCTCTTCCCTTAGTCGGTCAGCATTTCCTTGTAAATAGACCTCTCCTTCTCTTAGAAAGATTACATCATCAAAAATGTTTTCCATATCCCTAACTAAATGAGTAGTAATAAGCATAGTGCTTTCTTCATTATAGTTATTGATTATTGCATCCAGGATTTGGTCTCTTGCCACTGGGTCCACACCTGCTATAGGCTCATCAAAAATATATACCTTAGCATTTCTTGATAAAACTAAAGTAAGATTTAATTTTTCCATCATCCCCTTAGAAAGGGAATTGATTTTCATATCCCTATTTAATTTCATAAAATCAAGCAATTCATAGGCCTTCTTTTCATCAAAATCTTGATAAAAATCTTTAAAGAAATTGATAGCATCCTGAATATTCATCCAGTCATATAGAAAATTTCTATCGGGCAAATATGATACAATGGATTTTGTAGCTACTCCAGGCTTGTTTCCATCTATATAAACTTCACCATTACTAGGTCTTAGAATTCCAGTTAAGATTTTAATCAAAGTAGTCTTTCCACTGCCGTTTGGACCTAAGATCCCTACTACTTTACCTTTTTCTATTGTTAAAGTTACGTTGTTTAAGGCTTTTTTATTGAAATAAGTTTTACTTAATCCTTTTATTTCAATGATATTTGCCATCATTTCCCCTCCCCTATTTTATCATTTATTATTGTAACAATATCTTCTAAGCTAAAACCTAAAGATTTCATATCTTCAATAAAGCTATTTACCAGATTAGAAGCCACATTTTGTTTTAATTCCTTGATTATATTTTGGTCTTCAGTTACAAAAGTCCCCATGCCTCTTTGAGTATATACTAAATTCTCCCTTTCCAATTCTTGATATGATCTTTGTATAGTGTTTGGATTTACTTTTAACTCAGTTGATAGTTCTCTAACTGATGGCAATTTATCTCCCTCCTTAAGCTCTCCCTTGATTATACGCTTTTTAATTAGATTCATAATTTGAATATAAATTGGTAAATTCTCATTAAAATTCAACAATTTCACCTCCGGTATATGAGTGTCTTAATTGTATAGTACACTATTATTCTATGAATGTCAAGGGGTTTTTGTTATAAAAAAAATAAGCCCGTAGGCTTATTTTATTTCAACTCCTCCAAATAGGACAAAACATTTAACATTTAAAACTGGTGCATCTGGATTAGTATTGGGTCTTGTTTTATTACTCCATCCTCCAAATACAGGTGTTCCTTTTACCTCTACTCTCCAATCATCAGGCACATATATGTCTATTCCTCCAAACATGGCATTTAATTCAATTGTAGCTTCATTATTGTATAGTTTGGCACTTCTTAGGTCAACGTCTATGCCTCCAAATAAAGCAGTGGCCCTTCCTCCTTTAAAGCTTTGAGATTGGTTATTGGTCTCTATGCCAGAAAATACAGCGGATTCATTAAGATAATCATCTAAGGTTACATTACTTATGTTTTTTTTTATATCAGAATCAAACTTCACTTCTACAAAGGAGTCTTTTGAAAAAATAACTTTTAATCCTATTAGGATTAAAATAATTGGCCATATTAACCTAAATGCATTGAAGTCAAATAGATCTAACCTATTGACCTGTAAAGCCCCACCTATAATTATCAGGATTAAGCTTCCAAATTTAGATGATTTCCTATCAAACAAACTTGCTATTCCCAATAAAATCAATATACTTGGCCAGTAGAGTTTAAACATTTCCCCAAAGGATATTACATCGAACTGCTCTAATAAAAATCCTGCACCTATTAAAATCAATATGATGCCCCAAAAATATCTACCACTCATTAAAATACCCCCTATTATTAAATTCACAATTCACAATTTATAATTCACAATTCTTGGGTTAACTTTCAAGTTCCTTTCCCAATTCTCAGCTTTAATAATTGTGCATTGTCAATTGATTCCACTATTTACTAAGTTCTCTAGACTTCTCTGCACAAGCTCTCATGGCCTCTATAATTGCAGTTCTAAAGCCTTTTTCTTCTAACTTGGCAACGGCTTCAATGGTCGTTCCCTTAGGTGAACACACATTATCCTTTAACTCACCTGGATGAATACCAGTTTCTAGAACCATCTTAGCTGCTCCAAGAACAGCCTGTGCTGCCATCTTATATGCCTGTTTTCTAGGTATCCCTTCTAACACACCAGCATCAGCCATTGCCTCTATCATCATATAAACATAGGCTGGTGATGAACCACAAAGGGCAGTAAACCCATCCATCAAGGAATCGTCAATTATTTCACATTTTCCAAAGCTGTTAAATATGCTCATGACTTCTTCCCTTTTTACCATATCAATGTTATTGTCAAATATCAAAGCAGTCATTCCTTCTCCTACCATGGCTGGAGTATTAGGCATAGTTTTCACGACTAATACATTAGTACCCAGAATCTTTTTCATATAATCAATACTAATGCCTGCCCCTATTCCTATTATTACTTGGTCCTCATTGATTATGTCCTTTATTTCCTCTAGCACTTCTCCATACATATAAGGTTTAACAGCTATTATTAGATAATCTGACTTCTTGGCCACTTCCTTATTATCTAAACTTGTTCTTATACCATATTTATTTGATACTTCTTCTAAGGTTTCCTTTGTTTTAGCAGAAGCTATTATGTTTTTAGGTATAACTAAGTTTGACTTTATTATTCCACCTATCATTGCCTTGGCCATATTTCCACAACCAATAAATCCAATTATTTTATCCATTGTAACACCCCATCTACCATACTTAAATTTATATGATTAATATATCATATTTTTGCAGATTTGAAATGCTTTTATAATTTTTTAACAATTTTTCATGAGCCTATTGACAAATGTCCTTTTTTGTGAATATAATAACATAAGGAAAGAATTTTATACTTGGGGATATTATGCTCTTATATTTCTCTGAGTTTTTTAGAAGAGGTGATCTTATGAAAAGAAAAAAATTTTTACCTCTAATACTAATTTCATTGATTGTCTTTCCTATGCTCATCTTTGGTCTCAGCAAGTCTAGTATAGTAACTCATTATAAAACCATGTCAGAAGTCAAATCTAAATTCCAAGATTTATTGTATAAATACGATGATTTTGATGATGAATTACCCGTAGAAGATTGTATCTATGTAGAACTAGAAGATAATATATCCTACATTGATAAAGACCTGGCCTTAGAAGATATTGAATACCTATTCAGCTTATTAAAGTATGGATATGCTGGATATGAATTCTTTGGCGGTGATGAAAAGTTTACAAGGGCAAGGAGAAATATGATATGGTCTTTAAGAGAAAAGTACGGTGAAGAAGTCCCTGTAGACAGGTTTTTAGAAATCATATGTACAGAATTAAGGTTTATACAGGATGCCCATTTCCTCATAGAGGATCATAAGATGTGCGACTATAGCAAGTATTTTAGCAGTAGAAAATATGATTTTCGTAGAGACGGTAATGGGTATTATACTATTATAGACGATAAAAAGCACTATCTTATCAAAGTAAACAATGAGAGTCCTGACTCATATATGAAGCTTACCTTAGATGAAGATGGTAAACTGGTATATAATCTAGGTATCCTATCTGATACTGAAAATGTCTGCGTACCCCTAGTATTACTACTTGAGTCAGAAAATAATATAACTAAGGAAAAAATTAGTCTATTTGAATATATACCTTATTACAAGGAAAAAAACAAGAGTTACAATTACTACGAAATAGATGGCATACCAGTTTTAGAAGTAAATAGCTTTTGCAGAATGTGCCCTGAAGATGAAAGTATTGAAGAATTCATAAGGGATAGTCGTAGCTTAAGAAATAAGGAAAACCTTATTATAGATCTTCGTAATAATACTGGTGGAAGTACGATTAACATTGATCATTGGTATAGAGGCTTTACTGGTAAGAGGCTGCAAAAAGACATTATAGAGTCTGGCTTATATACTGACACAAGTGTTACCTTAACAAGAAACAAATTTGAAAATAAAGAAAATGAAAAAGAAGCAGTTATAGAACAATGCCTTGGGGTTATATCTAGCTATGAGGAAAAAAGGTATTTCCCAGGCTGGAGTCCCATTGAATATAATGATTTTAAACCTGTTGAAAACAATGTAAACATCTATATTTTAGTAGATAAGTCTACTGCTTCTGCTGCAGAATTCTTTGCCTATTATCTAAGGAAATTAGATAATGTATTAATAGTAGGTACTAACACAAATGGCTGTACATTGACAGGCAATTGTAGTACTGCCTACTTGCCAAACTCTCAAATAAAACTCCACCTTACTCACAAAATATATATGAATAAGGATTTGGAAAACACTGATGGAATAGGACTCCTCCCAGATCTTTGGGTTAAGCCATGTATGGCTTTAGACAGGGTTATAAAATATATAAAAAATAAGTAAGGCCACTGCCTTACTTATTTTTATCTCCTTACCTTTAAGGCCAAGGGGTCTGATAAGACTTCATATCCACCCATACTGGCTGCTGTAATCATCATTGCATTTAAAATAGTAAGTACTATGCTTTCAATCCCTGTCCCTTCCCTAGCAAAAACAAAAGTAAGTATTAAGGCTATAAAAAAGGCATATAGTCTGACTACTGAATCACCAAACCTTTTCTTAACTACAGATTTAGTAAATTGAACAATGACAGTAACCGCTGTAGTCAAGCCTACGAAAGTCGCCAATGCATCTGCTCCCATTAAACTATCAAACATTCAACTCCCCCCTAAATACCTTTGTTTGATTTTATGCTTGTTTTAGGGAAGATATTACATTAATCTATTCATTTGGAAATAAATATTCACCTCTGGCCACATGGGTAGCATTACCTATCATTATTATTTCATAACCATCCTTCAATTCTACTTTCAAATTTCCCCCTTCAGTATTTACCAATACTTTACTATCTAGCTTGTTTAATAGGTTGCCTACAACCACAGAAGCACATGAGCCTGTACCACAGCCTAAGGTCCTGCCAGCACCTCTTTCCCAAGTATAGATATTTATAGTATTAGGATCTATGATTTCAACAAAGTTTACATTTGTTTTCTTAGGAAAGAGTTTATGGTTTTCTATTTTCTTACCTACATCATTTATATCTACATCTTCTATCCTATCTACAAATATTACAACATGAGGTACCCCTACTAAGAGGGCTGAAAACTTGTAATCCCTATTATCTACATTTATTATCTCTTCTAATACTTTCTCCTTATGTATATTAACAGGAATTTCATCTCCCTGAAAAACTGGCCTTCCCATAGTCACCCTGATTTCACTTGCCATATTATGTTCATCTGTCTCTAAATCAATATATTGTATGCCTGCCAAGGTCTCTATGGAAATGGATTTCTTCTTCACTATACCATGATCATATATATACTTAGTAAAAGACCTAATTCCATTACCACACATCTCACCTTGGCTACCATCTGAATTGTAATATAACATTCTAACATCGGCTATGGAACTGTTTTCACAGACCATAATTCCATCGCTGCCAATGCCAAAATGCCTATTACAGACCCTTAAAGCCAGGTCATTATAATCTACCCCTAAGTTGTCCCTTCCATCAAATAATAAAAAATCATTGCCTGCTGCCACATACTTGTCAAATTTCAATACTTTCATAAGTTCCCCCTCTCAGTCTCAAATATATATTTATTTATAATTTAATAATTTTTTCATACCATCATGACCAATAGTAGTATTTGGGAAAATCTTAATGGCATTTTGCCTAAATATTTCTGGTTCATCAATAGAAGGAGAAAAATGAGTAAGTAAAAGTTCATTTACCTTGGCCTTAAGGGCTAATTTTGCTGCTTCTTCAAAGGTCATATGCTTGTTTTTTATAGCCTTTTCTAAGTCCTCATTATCTCCATAAGTACCTTCGCAGATAAATAGGTCACTATCTGAAACAAAGTCTATTATTGCATCTATTGGCCTGGTATCAGTTATATAGCTTAGCTTTATCCCCCTTCTCTCTTCACCTAAAACCATATTAGGAGAATATTCTTTCCCATTAAAATCTATAGTTTCACCTCTTTGCAGTACTTTCCAAATTTCCTTAGGCACTCCATTTAATTCTGCTTTTTCTGGTAGAAACTTAGGCATCCTTTTTATGTAGAAACTATAGCCTAAACAATGGCAGGAATGGTCTAATTCTAGACTTCTCATGATGATATCACCATTAAAGTCATTAGGATCATCTATTTCTTCTATTTCTAAACAGGCCTTTCTTGCCCTAATGCCTAATGGTTTATTTGGTTTTTCTATTATATATATGTCATAGGGAAGATAGGCTAAGGACAACAATAGGCCAGATAGTACTTTTTTTAATCCGTAGGGTCCTATTATGGTTACTGGCTCAGTCCTATCGCTATTTCCCATGGTAGATAGGAGGCCTGGTAGTCCAAATATATGGTCTCCATGGAAATGGGTTATACAAATTATATCTATGGATTTAAAACCAGTTTTATATTTTCTCATGGCAACTTGGGTACCTTCGCCACAATCTAAAAGGATCTTCCTTCCTTTAAAACTCAATAAGGTGGATGATAAAAACCTATTTACCATAGGCATACCACCACCAGTTCCTAGCAATGTAATATCTATCACTAAAATCTCTCCTAACAAAAAATTATATTTCAAACATTGTATTTCCTCTATTATCTTATTTCAAATATTATACTTTTTCTAATTATATAATAATATATAAAAAAATCCCACAAAAATGTGAGATTAATTATACTTTCTTTTCTCTCCGAACAATTCGTCCTTAGTATACATACCTATCTTATATATATGGTCTGCAATTCTCTCCAAATGA
>JAAYFT010000127.1 GCA_012728125.1 Tissierellia bacterium
CCCCCTGAATCCTACACATCCTATGGCATTTTAAAACTAGGAGTAGGAGTATGTGAAGGTTATGCAAAGGCGATGAAATATCTATTAGATGGTTTAGGAATAGAATCCATGATTGTAATAGGTCATTCTAAGGGGGAAAACCATGCTTGGAATTTAGTGAAATTAGACAATGAATATTACCATATAGATCCAACTTGGGATGATCCAGTAACAGAGGATGGAAGAGACATAATTAGATATAATTTTTTTAATTTAAATGACGATGAGATTTCTAAAACCCATAGTTGGAATAGGGAAAACTACCCTCCTGCCAATGGAAAAAAATATAATTATTTTATTTATAATAACCTAGTAGTCTATAGTAAAAATGAGTTAGAATATAGGATAAAAAATGCCATTTTAAATAAAAAGTCAAATCTATTATTAAAAATAGATAATATAGATGAGGATATATATTTAACAGATATGATAGAATCTATAGCCTATGAAGTTTTCAGCAGGGTAAAATTAAGGAGATATTCTTATACAGTAGATAGAGAACATGGAATAATTTATTTAGAATTTGTTTACTAGAGGAGGAAGGATATGGAAAAGAGAAATAAAATTTTATATTTAATAATGGGTATAGGAATAGGCATTGTAATTTCTAGTACTTTATATTCATTTTTCCCGGTGACGAAATATGTAGAATTAAGTGATGATATAATTATAGAAAAAGCAAAAGCCTTGGGAATGGTAAGCTTAAAAGAAAGCCTAAATATAAAGAGTAATGAAGATAAGGAAGTAGATAATGATCTAGGGCCTACCCATGAGTATAATACTGGGAATATGGAAGATGAGAAGGAAGAAGCTATAGCTAATGCTGAAGATGGGCCTGAAGAGGACAAGCCAATAAAGCTAGTTGTAAAAAAGGGTGAAAAATTAAGTGATATAGCCAACAATTTATTAGATTTAGGACTAATAGATAGCGTTGAAGAATTTAAGGAATATGCAAGATCCAATGGTTATTCACGTATACTACGATATGGAGTATATGAAATAAAGAAAAACACTAGCTACAGTGATATAATAAGGATTTTAACAAGCCATGAATAAATGTTAAAATTTTGTAGAAAAGCTATTATTTTTTCTTAATCTTTTATGGTGAAAAATGTAGTATAATAAATAAAACTGTCAAATTATTTTATTTTTATTTTATAATGTTTATGTTTAATTTATATTATGTTTGTCAACAATTCCTAGAAAAGGAGGTATAGGTATGGGAGTAGCAAAAAAAGGTGCATTTAATATTTATAATGGTTTAATACATAAATTTCTATATAAAAATGATATTAACTCCATACATATCCTCCTAAATTTATTTGATATAGAAGACAATATTAAAAATATATGTCCTAAATACATATCTACATACCATATTAAAAAACATATTAGCAGGCGGTTGAAACAAAAAAATAATAACCATTTAATTAGTCTAAATCTTGGACAACTAATTCATGAAGATATTCATAGGCTAGAGCTTTATATTTATCTAGAAGGATATAGAAATGGCTACTTTAATAATAATTGGGCAAATGTTTTAGAAAAGGTGGCTCTAGAGAATATACCTTTAGATGACTTATATAAGAAAAATTATCTTTATCATTTTGATTTAAATAATAAACAGGCAAAAAGAATTCGGGAATTAATAGAACAAAAACTAGACGAGATAGAGAATAAAAGTAAAGATCTTCAAAATCATATTATAAAATACTGCGAAAATATATTAAAAGGTAAAATATTGAGTTTAAACAGGTATTTAGATAAACAGCTTACTATAGATTACAATTTAAAAACTTATAGCATAAAAGAAGACTATAGTTTATTGACATTGGAAGAACTAAATTATATATATAATGAAGTAGTCAAGGTGGTTCTCAAAAGTGGATTTAAACTTTATAAAGAAGCTTATTGGTATGGCCTAAATGATAGGGTCTTGAAAAGATATAGATGATTTAAGTTTTTTCTTGATTACAAGCTTACATTAACTAAAAAAGTTATAAGTATGTAGTTTTGGGGAATTATACTACTTTAATTATTAAAAAACGTATAAAAAATGGAAATTTGGTTAAAATATCCCTCTAGATAGTATTCTGGAGGGATATTTATGAAAAAAAATAAATTTTTACCAGTTTTTATTTTCTCATCAATCTTGTTTTTAACTAGTTTTATTTTAGGTTACCAGATAATAGGAAGAAAAATTGAACAAAGTAGAATCAGCCAACTAGACAAGGAAATTGATCTAGAGATGGACGAGGATTTTGAAATCCTAAAAGAAGAAATAAGAATTTCTCCAAACACACTTATGGAAGAAAGGATATACTATACTACTTGTGACCATGTAATAACTAAGTCAAATCCAGTAAATTCTGACTATATCAATATGACAAGAGATGAATTAACCTATTTCCTGGAAGACAACCATCCAGATAGAAAACTAATATCATTCTCTGCAAATAAGATAACCATAGGAATCACAAAGAACCACTTATGTGAAAACCATTATATTATTGGAGAAAAGAATGGCAAGATTGCCATATTTAAAATAGGGGAATCTGGGGAGAAAATCCTAGAGACAATATTTGAAGATTATCCTATTTCCCTATTAATGGAGATTGATCAGGAAAAATTAATCGAAGGAATTAGAGTTGATAGTGAAGAGGAACTAACAGAAATACTTGAAAACTTTATTAGTTAACTGAGTTAGGATATCTAACTTAGTTTTTTGTTTGAAATATATTATAATAGAGGTTATACTAGAAAGGGGGACAAGTATGATTATTTTAGGAATAGACCCAGGAATTGCCATAGTAGGATATAGTATATTAGAGGTAAATGGAAATAAATTAAAAGCTATAGATTATGGTTGTATAAGAACAGATGCAAGTAAAACTTTTCCTGAAAGGATAAAAATAATATACGATAGATTAATAGAATTAATTGATGAATATAAGCCTGTTGATTTGGCAGTAGAAGAATTATTTTTTAATAAAAATGTTAAAACTGCTATTTTAGTTGGACAGGCTAGGGGTGTAGAAATATTAGCAGCTGTTAACAAGGGTCTAGAAGTTTATGAGTACACACCTCTGCAAATTAAACAGGCTGTAGTAGGCTATGGAAGGGCTGAAAAAGAACAGGTACAGGAAATGGTAAGAGTATTACTTAACTTAAAAGAGAAACCTAAACCTGATGATGTAGCGGATGCCTTGGCAGTAGCCATATGCCATGGACTGTCATTGAAATTCAAAGATAACTTTAAAATGAAATAAAGGGTGAAGACATTGTTTGAGTTTATTATTGGCGATGTAGTAAACATTAAAGAGGATTATGTAGTATTACAGAATAATAATATCGGTTATAAAATTCATACTTCCTCAAAATCTATGGCAGATGTTGAATACGGTATGAAAAATATTGTTTTCTATACATATTTAAATGTTAGGGAAGATGGCTTATATCTATATGGTTTTACTTCTGAAGATGAACTTGATATGTTCAGGCTTTTATTATTGGTATCAAAAATAGGACCCAAAATCGCTTTAGGAATACTATCTACCCTTACAACTTATCAAATAAAGAAGGCTATTATAAGTAGGGATATTGAAATTCTTTGTAAGGCTCCTGGCATAGGAAAGAAAACTGCAGAGAGAATCATAGTAGAGTTAAAGGATAAAATTGATAAAAATATAGAAATCGAAGATATGGCGGATATAGCTGATAGCAACCCTAACACCTATCTTGAAGCGTTAAATGGACTAATGTCACTAGGCTATACAAAGTTAGAGGTTGAAAAGGTAATTAAAAATATTGATATTTCTAAATTAAATGTGGAAGATATTATAAGGGAAGCACTAAAGAGATTATCAAAAAATTAAGAGGGTGTTAATTAATGGAAAACTATGACGATAGAATAGTCTCTAGGGAAACTAGAGATGAAGATTTAGAAAGTGAGCCAACTCTTAGGCCAAAATGGCTAAGTGAGTACATAGGTCAAGAAAAAGTCAAAGAAAAATTAAGCATATTTATACAAGCTGCCAAGGGAAGAAAGGAAGCCTTAGACCATGTTCTCTTATATGGGCCTCCTGGGTTAGGCAAGACCACCTTAGCCAATATAATAGCTAATGAAATGGGAGTTAATATTAGAATTACGTCTGGACCAGCCATTGAAAGGCCTGGAGATTTAGCTAGTATATTAACCAATCTTGGTGAAGATGATGTGTTATTTATAGATGAAATCCATCGTATCAATAGGACTGTAGAGGAAATTTTATATCCTGCTATGGAAGATTTTGCCTTAGATATTATTATAGGAAAAGGACCTTCTGCCAGGTCAATAAGGCTTGATTTGTCTAAATTCACTTTAATTGGTGCAACAACAAGGGCAGGACTACTAACATCTCCCCTTAGGGATAGGTTTGGAGTAATGCTAAACTTGGAATTATATGATATAGAAAGCCTCAAGCAAATTATAAAAAGATCTGCAAATATACTAGGTATAAAAATTGAAGAAAATGCTGCCATAGAGGTAGCCAAAAGATCTAGAGGTACACCTAGAATAGCCAATAGACTTTTAAAAAGAGTCAGAGACTATGCTCAAGTTTTGGGACAAGGTGTTATAACTTGGGAAATGGCTAAAAAAGGCTTAGAAATTTTAGAAATTGATGATTTAGGTTTAGATAATGTAGATAGAAAATTAATAATGAATATTATTGAAAACTTTGATGGTGGCCCAGTAGGCATAGATACTCTAGCTGCTGCTACTGGAGAAGAAAGGGGAACTATTGAGGATGTTTATGAGCCTTATTTGTTGCAAATTGGTTTTATCAATAGGACTCCAAGGGGAAGAATTGTAACTAAGAAAGCCTATGAACATTTTAAAATTCCACATACTGATAAATCATAGGAGGGCAAACTTATGAAAAGGCTAATTAGTATACTTATAATTTTTATACTCACTTTAGGATTTATTCCCGTAGATAAGGCTTATGGAGAAACTATTGACTACTATATAGATGTAAAATTAACTAGGCCATTAGTACAAAATGATTATGTTAATTTAACTAGTACAAATGGTTTTATTATCTATGACAAAGAAGATAAAGAAAATCCCTTATTTTCTATTGAAGATACATCTATTAAAGCTATGCCCAATAATGGACATATAGATTTAATGGACTCTGCAAATAATATTTTATATTCTTTACCTAGCGATGGAAGCTTAATTATAGGCCCCAATAATTTAGAAGAACCAATAATTACAGTTGAAAAAGATTCTTATAGGGGGTATATAAGATTATTTATTAATGACGGTGAACTTATAGTTATAAATCATGTTTATTTAGAAGATTACTTATATGGTGTAGTACCAAGGGAAATGTCTTATACTTCACCTATGGAAGCCCTAAAGGCCCAAGCAGTTGCTTCTAGGTCTTTTGCTATGCATAATATAAATAAACATGCTCAAGAAGGATTTAACCTATGTGATACTACCCATTGTCAAGCATATGCTGGTTACATATACGAAAGATCAAGTACAAATCAAGCAGTAGATGAAACTATGGGTGTCTTAATTTATTATGAGGGAGAAGTCATAGAGGCTATATATCATTCTACAAGTAGTGGATATACAGAGGATAGTTCAAATGTTTGGGGTGGTAGTATTCCATACCTAAAATCTGTAGAAGACCATTTTTCATTGGATTCTCCTCATAATAACTGGAGTTTTAGTATTAAACTATCAGATTTAAATGAAAAAATAATAGGAGCAGGAATAAATATTGGAGAATTGCAAAACATTGAAATTATAGAGACCACATCTACTAACAAGGTGAAAAATGTAAAACTAATAGGAAGTCTTGGAGAAGAAATAATTACAGGAGAAAGGTTTAGAAATATTATAGGTACTACAACTTTAAAAAGTGCCTGGTTTCGTATAAAGGATAGTACTTCAAATACAGTAAATTATGCTTATGTATTAGATGGTAACTCATTAGAACCAAAAGTTATAGATATTAGCAAAGCCCAAATTATTGATGGCAATAATAGAAGAACTGTTACTAGAAGTGCAGTTGTTAGGGCAACAGGGAATGACAGAATAAGAAATTTTCAACAAAGATCTTTAATTTCAGGAGAAGAACTGGTAATTGAAGGTAGTGGATATGGCCATGGAGTTGGAATGAGCCAATATGGTGCAAAAAAGATGGCAGAATATGGTTATACTTTTGAAGAAATATTAAAATATTATTATACAGGAGTAGATGTTTTCTAATGAAAAGACAAGATTTTTATTTTGATTTACCAGAGGAACTAATTGCTCAATCCCCTTTAGCAAATAGGGCGGATTCTAGACTATTAGTTTTAGATAAAAATAGTGGTGATATAGAACACAAAAGATTTAAAGATATAATAGATTATTTAAACCCAGGAGATTGTTTAGTATTAAATGATACAAGGGTAATACCAGCTAGACTCTATGGTAATAGGGTAGGTAAAGAGGAAATAATTGAAATTTTACTACTAAAAAGGTTGGAAAATGATACTTGGGAAACCCTAGTTAGGCCTGGGAAAAAGGTCAGACCAGGGGTAACAGTAGAGTTTGGCAATGGAGTATTAAAGGGACAAGTATTATCAATTGGAGAAGAAGGAACTAGGTTAATAAGGTTTTCCTATGGAGGTATCTTTGAAGAAATATTGGACCAATTGGGTGAAATGCCCTTGCCACCATATATAGCTGAAACCTTAGAAGATAAAGAAAGGTATCAAACCGTTTATGCAAAGAATAAAGGTTCTGCAGCAGCTCCAACTGCAGGTTTACATTTTACAAAAGACCTATTGAAAAGTATAGAGGATAAAGGAGTCAAGATTGCCTATATTACACTGCACGTCGGCCTAGGAACCTTTAGGCCAGTAAAAGTAGAAAATATATTAGACCACCACATGCATTCGGAATATTTCAGCATTTCTGAAGAAGCAGCAGATATCATTAACTCAACTAGAGCAAATGGTGGTAAAATCATATCTGTCGGAACCACAAGTATAAGAACTTTAGAAACGGTGGCAAATGAAAATGGATTTATAAAGGCTTGTTCTGGATGGACAGATATATTTATTTATCCAGGTTACAAATTTAAAATAGTAGATAGATTGATCACCAATTTTCATCTACCTGAATCTACATTGTTAATGCTGGTTAGCGCATTTTCAACTAGAGAAATTGTCCTAAATGCTTATAAGGAGGCTGTAAAGGAAAAATATAGATTTTTTAGTTTTGGAGATGCTATGCTGATAAAATAATAGGAGGAAGTTTATGGCTATAAAGTTTGAACTGTTAAAGGAAGCGAAGGATTGTAAGGCTAGACTTGGCAAGTTATATACACCCCATGGGGTAGTTGAAACCCCAATTTTTATGCCAGTAGGTACAAGGGCAACTGTTAAGGCTATGACCCCTGAGGAAGTTAGGGACCTAGGAGCTCAAATTATACTTAGTAACACCTATCATTTATATTTAAGGCCTGGTCATGAGTTAATTAAAGAGGCTGGTGGACTCCACAAATTTATGAATTGGCATGGACCTATACTAACAGATAGCGGTGGCTTTCAAGTCTTTAGTTTAGGTAATTTAAGAAAGATAAAGGAGGAAGGTGTTGAGTTTAAATCCCATATAGATGGATCAACTCATTTTATAAGCCCGGAAAAATCGATTGAAATACAAAACGCCCTAGGATCAGATATAATCATGTGTTTCGACGAATGTACACCCTATCCCTGCAGCTATGAATACGCCAAGGAATCTATGGAAAGAACAACTAGATGGGCAAAACGATGTAAAGAATATCATAAGAACTGGGATAAGCAAGGATTGTTTGGCATAGTCCAAGGTAGTATGTTTAGGGATTTAAGGGAGCAAAGTGCAAAGGATTTAGTGGATTTAGATTTCCCAGGCTATGCTATAGGAGGCTTGAGTGTAGGTGAACCTACTGAGTTAATGTGCGAAGTATTAGATTACACTACCCCTCTATTACCTAAGAATAAACCAAGATATTTAATGGGGGTAGGCACACCTGACTATTTGTTTGAAGCAGTGATAAGGGGCGTAGATATGGCTGATTGTGTATTACCTACTAGGGTTGCTAGAAATGGGACTGTTCTTACTTCCCATGGTAAATTAGTGATTAGAAATGCAAAATATTCTAAGGACTTTTCAAAACTAGATCCTGAGTGTGATTGTTATACTTGTACTAACTACTCAAGGGCATATATTCGCCACCTATTTAATGTAAATGAAATACTAGGAGCAAGACTTACTACAATTCATAATCTATATTTCTTAATTAGACTAATGGAGAACATTAGAAAGGCTATAAAAGAAGATAGACTATTAGAGTATAAAGATGAGTTTTATAAAAAATATGGCTATTATGATAAAAAATAGATGATTTATTTTAAAAATCATATATAATATTATTTAGAAAAGGAGGTAGTTGTATGAATGCACAACAATTTCAACCATTAATTATAACAATAGGATTTTTGGCTATTTTTTATTTCTTAGTTATTAGACCTCAAAAGAAAAAAGAGGCTCAAATCAATGAAATGAGGAGCAAGCTTGGAGTAGGGGATGAAGTAATTACGATAGGTGGAATTCGTGGTAAAATCATCAAAGCTAAGGATGATTATATTACCCTTGAAGTAGGTAGTGCTAAGACAAAATTAGAAATGACAAGATGGGCCGTTGGCTCAGTAGTTAAGAAAAATGAGTCTAAGAACAAGAAAGATGAAAGCAAAGTTGAAGACTCAAAAACTGAAGAAGATAATAATGAAGGTGATAAATAGCTTCCAGATATAATGGAAGCTTTTTTATGTAATAAATATGAACTTCCTCAAATAAATTAAACTAAGGAAGTATAAGTTTGAGGAGGGAATTAAATGAAAACAAAAAGTTTAGGTAAAATCACATATTTATTAAAAGGTTTGGTATTAGCATTTATTATCACAGCAATATTAATCCTTATTTCTTCAATTCTGTTAACCTATACTAACCTTAGCGAAAGTAAAATGAATCTATTAAATACTATAGTTATGATTATCAGCATTACTGCTGGAAGTGCCTATGTAGCTGTTATGGTGAAAGAAAAAGGATGGATAAACGGAGGATTGTTAGGCCTTTGCTATTATTTGATACTACTCTTAATAAACATCCTTTTTTTGAAACCTTTAGTAGTAGATGTATACTTATTTTCAAGATTGATTATATCCATAGTTATGGGAATAATAGGGGGGATAATAGGAATAAATATGGCCTAAAATCTTTTCTCTTAATTGATAATGTGATATAATCAAATAAATTTAGTTAGATGGTGGTTTACCACCATCTTTTATTTAGTAAGCACATCATACAAAAAAACAATAAAATTGTAACAAAAACTAGAATTATATCAAATAAAATGGTAGAATTTAAATACTAATTAGTGAGTCTAAATATATGCAATGGAGTGAAGCTGTTGGAGAAATGGTTTATTAAAAACAGAAAAGGTGATTATAGAAGTATATCAAAGACGTTTAGGATATCTGAATTCTTGGCAAAATTATTAGTAAATAGAGGTATAACAGATTATGTAACAATAGATAATTTTTTAAATCCCAATTTAGATAAATTACATAACCCTTCTTTGATGAAGGACTTAAATATAGGCGCTGATATAATAAAGGATAAAATTCTTAACAAGAAAAAAATTAGAATAGTTGGAGATTTCGATGTAGATGGAGTAATGTCTATTTATATCCTATACCAAGGATTAAAAAAATGTGGTGGTTTAGTTGATTATGTAATTCCAGACAGGGTAAACGAAGGATATGGTATTAATAATCAAATAGTTGAACAAGCTAAGAAGGATGGAATAGATACTATAATTACTTGTGACAATGGGATTGCAGCCATAGAACCTATAGAAATAGCAAAAAAATTAGGTTTAACCGTAATCGTTACTGATCATCATGATATACCTTATATGATAGATGAAAAAACTGGAGATAAAAAAATTTTATATACAAAGGCAGATGCTGTTATAAATCCAAAACAGGAAGATTGCAATTATCCATTTAAATATCTTTGTGGTGCAGCTGTTGCCTATAAGCTAATAGAAAGACTATATTCCATATTTAATTACGAAAAAACTCTTGCATATCCCTTTATAGAATACGTAGCCATAGCTACCATTTGCGATGTAGTTGATTTAATAGGGGAAAATAGGATTATTGTAAAAAATGGTTTAGATTTATTAAATAAGACTGAAAATATTGGATTGAAGGCCTTGATTAAGGAAACGGGAATAGATAACAAAAAACTAGGTGTATATCATGTTGGCTTTATAATTGGGCCAAGTATCAATGCATCAGGTAGGTTAGATTCTGCAATTAAGGCCTTAGAACTCCTATTATCAACGGACGAAGAAGAAGCTAAATCTCTTGCAAGGGAGCTTAGGGAATTAAACGATGAAAGAAAAAAGCTTACTGAAGAAGGAGTAGAAAAGATAATCAATATTATAGATAGTACAGAGCTTAAAAATGATAGGGTATTAGTTATCTATGAACCTAGCATAAATGAATCAGTGGCAGGAATTATAGCAGGACGGGTTAAAGAGAGATATTATAGACCAACTATTGTATTAACTCAAGGAAAAGAGGGGGTTAAAGGCTCAGGAAGGTCTATTGAGGAATATAATATATTTGAAGAACTTTCTAAATGCAAGGATATATTGCAGAAGTTTGGTGGACATCCAATGGCTGCAGGTTTATCTTTAGAAGAGGATAATGTATATGAACTACGTAATAGGCTAAATGATAACGCAAGTCTGTCTAATGATGATTTGATACCTAAGGTATATATTGATATGCAACTTCCTTTAGAATATATAAGTTTTAGATTAATTGATGAATTAAAGCTATTGGAGCCCTTTGGAAAGGGCAACGAGAAACCCATATTTGGGGAAAAAAACTTGAAATTGAGCCGTGGGTTTGTATTGGGTTCCAACAGGAATACTTTAAAACTAATACTATTAAATAACAAGGGTATAACTATGGAAGGACTAATCTTTGGAGATGTTATGAGCTTTGAAAGAAGAGTATCTGAAATATATGGTGAAGATGAACTTCATAAGTTATATAGAGGTGTCAATAATGATATAATAATAGACATCCTCTACTATCCATCCATCAATGAATATAATGGTAATACAAGTCTTCAATTAATTATTCAAAGCTATAGATTTAATAAGTAGGTTTCAAATTGGTAATTTGTTATTGAATTGGGTAAATATTATTAATTAGCATTAATATTATAATTTGAAAAGGTGAATCCTATGTTAGAGAAATTGGTATCTAAAATTGAACAATATAATCCTAGAGCTGATTTAGGTTTAATTATAGATGCATATCATTTTGCCGAATCAGCCCATGAAGGCCAAAAGAGAAATTCTGGTGAGAAATATTTCATCCATCCAGTTAATGTTGCTATGATTTTGGCTGATTTGAATATGGATACTGATACTATTGTTGCAGGTCTTCTGCATGATGTCATAGAAGATACAGATATCACATACGAAGAAATTGCTGAAAAATTTGGTGTTGAAATAGCAAACTTAGTAGAAGGCGTAACAAAACTTAAAAAATTGAAATATAAAACAAAACAGGAAAACCAAGCTGAAAATCTCAGAAAAATGGTCTTAGCTATGGCTAATGATATAAGGGTAATTATTGTAAAATTAGCTGATAGGCTTCATAATATGAGAACCCTTGAATATATGAGCGATGAAAAGAGGAAGGAAAAGGCTTTAGAAACTTTAGAAATCTATGCCCCCCTAGCCCATAGATTAGGGATTTCCACAATTAAATGGGAGTTAGAGGACCTTTCTCTAAGATATTTAGATCCTGTAAATTACTATGATCTAGTAGATAGGGTTTCAAAGAGAAGGCAAGAAAGAGAAGAATATATTAAAGATATAATTAAAACCTTAAGCAATAAATTAGATGAAGTAAAAATAAAATATGATATAAGTGGAAGGCCTAAGAACTTTTACAGTATTTACAAAAAGATGGTTCATCAAGGAAAAGCCTTTGACCAAATATTTGACTTAACAGCTATTAGAATAATAGTTGATGATATAAAAGACTGCTACGAAGTATTAGGAATTGTTCATAATCTTTGGAAACCTATACCAGGTAGATTTAAAGACTATATTGCCATGCCTAAGCCAAATATGTATCAATCAATACACACTACTGTAATAGGGCCTAAAGGTGAAATATTTGAGGTTCAAATCCGTACATGGGAAATGCACAGGACTGCTGAATATGGAATTGCTGCCCATTGGAAGTATAAAGAGGGTAGAACGAAAACCGATAACTTTGATGAAAAACTTACATGGCTAAGACAACTATTGGAGTGGCAGTCAGAGTTAAATGATCCTAGAGATTTTATGGAGACTTTAAAAATCGACTTTTTCACCGATGAAGTTTTCGTATTTACACCTAGAGGTGATGTAATTAACCTTCCAGATGGCTCAACACCTATAGATTTTGCCTATAGAGTCCATACTGAAGTGGGGAATAAATGTGTTGGAGCTAAGGTAGATGGTAGAATCGTACCATTAAACTACAGACTTAAAAACGGAAATATAGTAGAGATAATTACTTCTGCCAATAGCAATGGTCCTAGTAGGGACTGGCTAAAGATAGTAAAAAGCACCCAGGCCAAAACCAAAATTAAGCAATGGTTTAAAGTTAAAGAAAGAGACACAAATATTGTAAAGGGCAAGGATTTATTAGAGAAGGAACTAAAAAGACTGGGGTATAAGCCTTCTGAAATATTAAAAGATGAATGGCTCAAAAATATTGCAGATAAAGCAAGTATAAATTCTATAGATGATTTATACGCAGCCTTAGGATATGGAAGTCTAAATTTAAATCAAGTTATTAATAAATTGAGGGCTCAATATAATGAATTTTATGAGATTGAAGACGAAAAATCTATAACAGAAAGCAAAATTCAACAGTTCCCATATAAAAAACCTAGACATCACCAAGGAGTTCGTATAAAAGGCATTGATAACATTAAAATAAGGTTTTCTAAATGTTGTAATCCAGTTCCAGGTGATGAAATAGTAGGATATATTACTAGAGGAAGGGGAGTATCAGTCCACAGGGCTGATTGTCCAAATATAATATCAGATGATACAGAAAGATTTATAGAAGTGGAATGGGATTTCGATAAGAAAGTATCTTACCAAGCGGAAATACAGATTAAGGCAACAGACAGGGCAGGACTTTTAGCTGATATTACTCAAAGAATAACAGACGCTAATTTAACGGTTATCTCTTTAAATGCTAGGACATCAAGAAATAAGGTAGTATTTATTAACCTATTACTTGAAATTAAGGATATAGAAGAACTAAGAGAAGTAATCAAAAAAGTTAGAAAGATTAAAAACGTAATGGATGTATATAGAGTTACAGCATAAGGAGTGAGTTGTTTGAGAGCAGTTATACAAAGGGTTTCACAAGCTTCAGTAAAAGTAGATGGTAAAATTGTGGGAGAAATAGGAAAGGGATTGTTAGTCCTACTAGGAGTAGGAAAAGAAGATAATATGACAGATTTAGATTATTTAGTTAATAAGGTAACTGGTCTTAGGATATTTGAAGATGAAAACGAGAAGATGAACCTATCTTTAATGGATATCAAGGGAGATTTATTGGTGGTTTCTCAATTTACCCTTTATGGAGATGTACGAAAGGGGAAAAGACCAAGTTTTACGGATTCAGCTCCGCCAGATATTGCAGAAGATATGTATCTTAAGTTTATAGACAAATGTATTGCAATGGGTATAAAAACAGAAAAAGGAATATTTGGTGCTGATATGAAAGTAAATTTAGTAAACGATGGTCCCGTAACCATATTACTAGATAGTAAAAAAGTATTTTAGAGGTGATATAATTGAAATTGATTAGAGTTCAAGCAGGAGTATATGCAGTTAATTGCTATATTGTATATTGTGAAGATAAAAAAGAAGGTATAATAGTAGACCCAGGTGGAGATGTAGATGACATATTAGAGTTTGTTAAAGAAAATGACTTAAGTATTAAATATTTAGTACTAACCCATGGTCATGGAGACCATATAGGGGGCTTGAAGGGATTAAAAGAAGCATTAAATGCTAAAATAGCCATTCATGAAGCTGATGCTGAAATGCTAAAAGATGCTAATAAAAATCTTTCCTCTCAAATGCTTATGGGTAAAGTAGAGGTGGAACCTGATATTATATTGAAAGAAGGGGACATAATAGAATTTGGCAACGAAAAAGCTAAAGTAATCCATACACCTGGCCACACTTTAGGTGGCATCTGTTTGGAAATTCAAGATAATTTAATAACAGGTGATACTTTGTTTGCAGGATCCATAGGAAGATCAGATCTATATGGGGGAGATTTTGATACTCTTATAAAATCAATTAAGGACAAACTAATGGTATATCCAGATGAAACAAAGATATTTCCAGGACACGGCTCTCCATCTACCATAGGTAGGGAAAGACGTGGAAATCCTTTCTTAAATAATATACAATATTAAGGTGATTAAGTGATTAAGGTCCTATTAAATAATCATGAGGTTAAAAACGATGTATTCGAATTGATTAGGGTATTCTTTCCAGGGGAAGAAATTATTCTACTGGAAAATGTAGATAAGCTTTCTAAAGATGGTTTATCTATCATTAGTTCTTTGGAAAATTTAAATGGTAAACTATATTCTAATACTGAAGTTTATAGGGATAATAATTTAATCAGTCAATATCAGGAAGATATTGATTTAATAAAGATTTATAGGGATTCTATTGAAAAGGATATACGAATCGGTATAAAAAAATCTTTATTTAATGCCCTAAAAGAGGTAACAGATAGGGAAATACCTTGGGGTATATTAACTGGCATAAGACCAGTTAAAATTGTACACGAATTATTAAGTAAAGGTATAGGGGATAAAGAAATAATAAGGGTTCTTACAGAGGAATATAAACTTTATGATTCAAAGGCTAAGCTAATACTAGATATAGGAAAAAGACAGATAGGCCATATATACCCCTTAAATAAGCATAGGTTTAGCCTATATATAAGTATACCATTTTGTCCTACTAGGTGTTTATACTGTTCCTTTCCAACTTTACCCCTAGGTAGATTTAAAAATTATATTGAAGAATACGTGTCTAAACTAATATATGAAATTAAATCTATAAAGAAGCTTACAGAAGGAATGGAGATAAATACCGTATATATAGGAGGAGGTACACCAACAGCTATTCCGCCAAAGGAATTGGAAAAGATAATACAGGAAGTTTACAATAGCTTTGGCGAGAAAAACATAAAAGAATTTACTGTAGAAGCTGGAAGGCCAGATACGATTACTGAAGAATATCTTAGGGTTTTAAATAAAAATAAAATTAATAGGATTAGCATTAATCCACAAACTATGAATAATAATACCCTAAAATTAATAGGTAGACAACATAGTGCAGAAGATATTATAAAAACTTATAACTTAGCTAAAGAAATTGGATTTCCAATAATAAATATGGATTTAATTGTAGGTCTGCCCAGCGAAGGTGTAATAGAAATTCAAAAAACCTTAGGTGAAATAAAAAAACTTGATCCAGAAAACTTAACTGTTCACACCCTTTCTATAAAGAGAGGTTCAAAATTTATAAATACATTGGAAGAATATGATTTAGAAAGCCAAGACACCATTGGAAATATGTTGGAAGAAACAATTACGTACTCAAAAGAAATGGGCTTAATACCATACTACCTATATAGGCAGAAGCAAATACTGGGGAATTTTGAAAATATTGGCTATGCTAAACCCAATATGGAATGTATCTATAATATAGCTATTATGGAAGAAAAGGAAACTATTATTGGGGCTGGTATGGGAGCTGTTTCTAAGGTGTTCTTCCCTGAGGAAAATAGGTTAGAAAGGGTTCCTAATTTTAGGGATATAAAAGAGTATATTGAGAGAATAGAAGAGCAAATTAAAAATAAGGAAAAGGTTGTAAAGGATCTATTACTCTCTTGACACTTTCTTATAATTATCTTATAATAATTGACAACATAATACTAATTACTATGAAGAAGAAGAGTAGTTAAATCCCTTAGTTATAGAGAGTCGGCGAGGGTGGAAAGCCGGCACTAATATTTAACGAAGACACTTCGGAGTAGATAATCGAAAGATTATCCGCAGTATGCGTTATCTAAATGAGTGAGGAATTCCTAATTAGGGTGGTACCGCGAGCTAACCTCTCGTCCCTGAATATCAGAGATGGGAGGTTTTTATATTTTAGGATACTATAATAGGAGGTAATGATATGGGAGAAAAAATGGGTAATTTAAGAAGGACGATGATGTGCGGAGAATTAAGGCCTGAACATGCTGGAAAAGAAGTAGTACTCATGGGCTGGGTACAAAGAGAAAGGAATTTAGGCTCTATTATATTCGTTGATTTAAGAGATACTACAGGCATATGTCAAATAGTATTCGATAATACAGTTTCAGATGAGGTATTTTCAAAAGCAGAAAAAGTGAGGGCAGAGTACGTATTGGCTATCCGTGGAAAAGTCAGAATTAGGCAATCAATAAATAAGGAGATACCAACAGGAGAAGTAGAAGTCTTGGCAGAAGAGTTAAGAATACTAGATGAGTCAGAAACTCCACCTATCTATATTAAAGATGATGATAATGTATCAGAATCTATGAGATTAAAATATAGATATTTAGATTTAAGAAAACCATCAATGCAGGAGAGATTAAAGGTTAGGGCTAAGACTGCCAAAGTAGTAAGAGACTTCCTAAGTGAAAATAACTTCATAGAAGTTGAAACACCAATGTTGACTAAGCCAACTCCAGAAGGAGCAAGGGACTATTTAGTACCAAGTAGGGTTAATCCTGGTGAGTTCTATGCCTTACCTCAGTCCCCTCAAATTATGAAACAGCTCCTTATGATTGCTGGAATGGACAGATACTATCAAATAGTCAAATGTTTTAGAGACGAGGATTTAAGAGCTAATAGGCAACCAGAATTTACACAAATCGACATTGAAATGTCCTTTGTAGATATGGAGGACGTAATGGCTATAAATGAAAAGCTTATCCATAGAATATTTAAAGAAATAAAAGGCATTGAAATTGAATTACCAATTAGAAGAATGACCTATAAGGAAGCCATGGAGAGATATGGTGTAGATAAACCAGATTTAAGATTTGGATTTGAATTAGTTAATATTTCTGATATAGTTGAAAATAGTGGCTTTAGAGTATTTAGCCAGACCATAGAGAATAATGGATCTGTAAGGGGTATAAATGTTAAGGGATATGGAGATAGATTTACAAGAAAGGATATTTCTTCTTTAGAAGAATATGCAAAGACTTATGGAGCTAAGGGCTTAGCCTGGATTAAGATAACAGATGAAGGCGTAAGCTCTCCTATAGCAAAATTCCTTGGGGAAGAAGAACTATCCAATATTCTAACTAGAATGAATGGAGATAAGGGAGATCTACTTTTATTTGTAGCAGATAAGGATCCTGTAGTATTTGATAGTTTAGGGAATTTGAGAAATGAAGTTGCAAGAAGGTTAGAGATTTTGGACCCAGAAGAATTAAAATTAGTATGGATTACTGAGTTTCCATTGTTTGAATATGATGAAGAAGAAAATAGGTATGTTGCTAAACACCATCCTTTCACCCATCCAATGGATGAAGATATAGATCTACTTGAAACTCATCCTGAAAAAGTTAGGGCAAAAGCTTATGATATTGTAATCAATGGAGAAGAAATGGGTGGAGGTAGCATTAGGATCAACAATTCAGACCTTCAAAAAAGAATGTTTAAGGCCCTTGGATTTACTGAAGAAGAAGCAATGGAAAAGTTTGGTTTCCTAATAGAAGCCTTTAAATATGGCGCTCCTCCTCATGGTGGTATAGCCTATGGATTCGATAGATTAATAATGCTATTAACAAATACATCAAATATAAGAGATGTAATAGCATTTCCTAAAACTCAATCTGCCACATGCCTAATGACTAATGCCCCTACTACTGTGTCTGATGACCAATTAAAAGAAGTTCATATAAAACTTGATATAGAGTAAGATAATTGG
Organism: Tissierellia bacterium; assembly: GCA_012728125.1. Classification (GTDB taxonomy): domain Bacteria; phylum Bacillota; class Clostridia; order Tissierellales; family Tissierellaceae; genus JAAYFT01. The sequence continues at coordinate 18,234 of JAAYFT010000127.1, forward strand.
AAGGAGAATTATATGACTAATCCCTTTTTAAGATCAGAATTACTCCTTGGCAAAGAGGCCATGAAAAGACTTGCAAATTCAACTGTTGCAGTCTTTGGAATTGGTGGTGTAGGTTCTTTTGCAGTAGAGGCATTGGTAAGAACAGGAATTGGTAACATTTTTCTAATAGATTATGATATAATAGATATAACAAATATAAATAGGCAAATCCATGCTACAAGCAAGACTATAGGACTTCCTAAAGTAGACGTTATGAAGGAAAGGATATTAGACATAAATCCAAGCTTAAAAGTAACTACTTTTAAAGAAAAATACAGTTCAGAAACTAAAGACCTTCTACTTTCTCATAAATATAATTATGTAATAGATGCCATAGATATGATATCTGCGAAGATAGATTTAATCGTAGAATGTAAAAATAGAAATATTCCTATTATAAGCTCCATGGGAGCAGGAAATAAACTTAATCCAACGATGTTTAAAGTAGGAGATATTTATTCTACTAAAGTTTGTCCTTTAGCTAAGGTAATGAGAAGTGAATTAAGAAAGAGAAATGTGAAGGATTTAAAGGTAGTTTGGTCTGAAGAGGTACCAAAGCCTGTTAATCTAGAGAAGGAAAGCCTTAGGAAGGCCGTGCCGGGTAGTATAGGCTTTGTTCCTTCAGTTGTAGGTCTAATATTAGCTTCTGAAGTAATTAAAGATATTGGATTACAGGAGGTGTGATATGGAACAAGTAGGACTTATTAGAAAGGTAGATAAAAATAAAGTAGAAGTTGAAGTTAGAAGAATTTCTGGTTGTGGCGGAGGATGTAAAACCTGTAGTGGTTGTGATACTCCTAGTCATATAGTTATTATTCCAAATACTTTAAATGCTAAAGTTGGGGATCTTGTTGAACTAAAAGGAGAGACTAAAAATATACTAAAATATACTATGGTTGTATATATGATTCCATTCGGTTTGTTAATATTTGGTATTTTAATGGGGATGACCCTATTAAAAAGTCGAGGTATAGATTACTATGAACCTTTAAGCTTCTTAATTGGTCTAGTATTTATGGCTTTTGGTTATTTAATAGTAAAAATTGTAGATAAAAAAATAGCAGAAAAAGAAGATGATATTGTAAAAATGACAAAAATTCTTTAACAAGCAAAAATTCTTAAATAAGGGGTGGAAGTATTGATAGATAGACAGGCCGTTATTAAAAGATTGAGAAGAGTTGAGGGGCAGATAAAGGGAATACAGAAGATGGTAGAAGAAGAAAAATTCTGCGGGGATATATTAATTCAAGTAGCAGCTGCTAGAGCAGCGCTAAATAGTGTTGGAGGATTAATATTGCAAAACTATATGAAAAATTGTATCCATGAATATTTAGAAGGCCAATCTGAGGAAGAAGCACTAAATCAACTAGTTGAAACAATGATTAAGTATACAAAATAATGTTAATCCTTTTGCCTTACCCGTTTTATGGATCTAGAGAATAATGAAGATATGATAATACCCATGGATATTGCTGCTGCGATAAATAAAGTTTCTGCTCCTTTGGTGGCAGCCTGGGAAAAATTGTTTTCAATTAAATACAACATTGTATAATATGCGCCAGCACCTGGTACCAAAGGGATTATACCTGCGGTAATATATAAGGTCGCTGGCTTTTTGTTTTTTCTAGCTAAAAATTCTCCCAATAGGCCTACAGTCAAAGCACCAAAAAAAGTGGAAGCTACATAGCTATCCATAGTTATAAAACTTATATAGTAAAACATCCATCCAATTGCTCCTACAAGTCCTGCGTGTACAATTGATTTTTTAGGAGAGTTAAAAAGAACTGCAAATCCTATAGTAGACATAAAAGAAAAAACGAATTGCTTAATTATTTCCATATTAGTAGCCTCCTATGAAAAAATGAGTACAATACCAACGCCAAAGGCAATGGCAAGGGCAGAAAATACCGCTTCCATTCCCCTAGATAATCCAGACATGAAATCTCCAGACATGGTATCCCTAATGGCATTAGTAATGGCAACCCCAGGTACTAATGGCATTATGGCACCAATTATTACCTTATCAAGGTTTTCACCTATGCCCAATTTAATGAGAAAATAGGATAGGATACTGATAAATACCGAACCAATGAATTTATCAATAAAAAAGGAGACTTTCAATCTTGATATATGATTTATTAAAAAGGACACTATAAAACTGACTATAAAAGAGCTAATAAAATCTAGCTTAGTTCCTTGGAATAGTAAACAGAAAAAGCTAGAAGCAATGGCTCCGAACAAGGCTTTAGTAACATTGGAATAAATATTAATTTTACTTATCCTTTTAATTTCTTTTATCCCATCATCAATTGACATTTGCGAATTTACAAAGTTTCGTGAAAACTCATTTACTAAAGCTATCTTATTTAGGTTTATAGATATGGTTTTTACCCTTTTTATATAAGATATTAATTCGCCTTTATATTCTAAGGATATAAAGATACCTGTAGGTATGACAAAGGCGTCTACATATTGAATTTCCTTTCTAGATTGACAGATTCTAGTTACAGTATCTTCAACCCTGTAGGTTTCAGCACCGGATTTGAGCATTAATCGACCTGCTAAAGTAGCTAGAACTAATAATTTCTTAACTTCTTCTCTTTCATTGTCTTTGAGATAAGTCATAATTTACATCCCTCTAATAATATTCTTGTAAAATGGAAAGAATACCTATATAATGTTAATGGATAATACAAAAGTACTTATTAACATTATATTACTTTTTTGCAGTTTAATTCAAGTACTTAAAAAGAAGAAAAAGGAGAGATAAGAGAATGAATTTCACCTATTTATCAAAGTATGATCCTGAGGTAATGGATTTAATCGAGATGGAACTAGAAAGGCAACAAGAACATATAGAACTCATTGCCTCTGAAAACTTTGTTAGCCAACAGGTTCTTGAAGCTGCTGGAAGCTATTTAACTAATAAATATGCTGAAGGATATCCTGGAAAAAGATATTACGGCGGTTGTGAAGTTGTAGATAAGGTTGAAGATTTGGCTCGTAATAGATTGAAAAAAATTTTTGGAGCAGAACATGCAAATGTTCAGCCTCATTCTGGCTCAAATGCAAACCTTGGAGTATATTTTGCTGTTTTAAAACCTGGCGATAAGGTATTAGGCATGAATCTATCACAAGGCGGTCATTTAACTCATGGAAGTCCAGTTAATATTTCAGGTACTTATTATAATTTTGTTGCCTATGGAGTAGATAAGGAAACTGAAATGATAGACTATGATGAAGTTAGAAGAATAGCCTTAGAGGAAAAACCTAAGATGATAATTGCAGGTGCCAGTGCATATCCAAGAACAATTGACTTTAAAAAGTTTAAAGAAATAGCAGATGAAATAGGAGCTTATTTAATGGTGGATATGGCTCATATAGCCGGATTAGTTGCAGCAGGTCTTCATCCAAACCCAGTTCCCTATGCTGATTTTGTAACTACTACGACTCACAAAACCCTAAGAGGACCTCGTGGAGGAGCAATCCTTTGTAAAGAACAATATGCAAAAGCCATTGACAAGGCTATCTTCCCTGGAATTCAAGGTGGTCCATTGATGCATATTATTGCTGCTAAGGCAGTTGCCTTTGGAGAAGCATTGCAAGATGATTTTAAAGTATATCAACAACAGATCTTGAATAATGCTAAAGCTTTGTCAGAAGGTCTTATTAAAAATGGTTTTAGGTTAGTATCTGGGGGGACAGATAATCATCTAATATTAATAGATGTTAGAAATAAAGGTTTAACTGGAAAGAAAGCAGAGAAGCTTCTAGAAGAAGTAGGTGTAGCAACTAACAAGAACACAATTCCCTATGATCCAGAATCTCCTCTTGTTACAAGTGGAATTAGGATAGGAACCCCTGCAATGACTACCCGTGGAATGAAAGAAGACGATATGTATGAAATCGCAGAAATCATCTCCCTGGCCTTGGATGAGGGAAATGATAGAAATGCTATAAAGGATAGAGTTATTGCTCTATGTAAGAAATATCCATTATACTAATATTAAGCCTACAGTATATTCTGTAGGCTTATCTTTACATATGGCTTTTATTATATTAGAATAAACTTATGTTAAAATTAATTGAGGTGTAAATATGGAATTAAAAAACTATACAGAAGATAATAATATTATTGAAGAAATAATTGAGGATAGTATTGCAGAGAAGGTGGGAATTGAGGTTGGGGATATACTCTTATCCATTAACGACATGCCAGTAAAGGACATTATCGATTATAAGTATTTGATTTCAGATGAATATATTGAAGTATCCATAGAAAAGAAGAATGGTGAAGTATGGCGATACGAAATAGAAAAGGATTATGATGAGGATTTAGGCATCGTTTTTACAAATCCCTTAATTGATAGGGCTAAATCGTGTAGAAATAAATGTATTTTCTGTTTTATTGACCAATTACCACCTAATATGAGGAAAACCTTATATTTTAAAGATGATGATTCAAGGCTATCTTTCTTGCAAGGTAACTTTATTACCCTAACAAATATGACCGATGATGAAATCCAAAGAATTATCGATTATAAACTAACCCCTATTAATGTTAGTGTCCACACTACAAATCCAGAGTTAAGAATTAAAATGTTAAATAATAAAAATGCTGGAAAGATATATGATATACTTAAAAGATTTAGTGACGCAAAATTAGAGATTAATTGCCAAATTGTACTGGTTCCAGGAGTAAACGATGGAGAAGAATTGAGAAGAACTTTAAATGATCTGGCCAAACTTCATCCATCCATTAAAAGTGTTGCTGTTGTACCAGTAGGTGTAACTAAGTACAGGGAAAAGTTAGAAAAAATTAAGCCCTACACCGCGGAAACTGCCAAGGGGTTATTGGAATTAATTTCTGAAAAGCAAGAGGAATTTATGAATATTTTAGGCACTAGATTTGTTTTTGCATCAGATGAATTCTTTGCTTTAACCAATAGTCCTTTACCTAAATATAAAGAATATGAAGGTTTTCCACAATTAGAAAATGGTGTAGGACTTATGCGACTATTTGAAGATGAAGTAGTTAAGGAACTAGATAAAATTAAGACTTCAATAAATCAAAACAAGAAATATATTATAGCTACAGGTACCTTAGCTTATAGTTTCATGTGTAAAATTGGAGAACTAATATGTGATAAATTTCCGGGGCTAGAACTTAAAGTAGTACCTATAACAAATAAGTTCTTTGGTGAAACTATTACAGTATCAGGACTAATTACTGGAAGAGATTTAGTAGAACAGTTAATGGAATTTAGGAATTATGATAAAATAATAATACCAAGATCAATGCTAAAAAGAGATGAAGAAGTATTTCTTGACGATTTGACCCTCCAAGATGTATCAAAGTCATTAAACATTGAAGTTGTACCATCTAAGGTTGAGGGTAAAAGTATAATAGATATAATAAAGAAATAGGTGATGATTATGAACAGAGCTGTTGTATGTATAGTAGGAAGGCCTAATGTAGGCAAATCCACTTTATTTAATAAAATTGTAGGGAAAAGAATAGCTATAACAGAAGATACGCCTGGTGTAACTAGAGATAGAATATACGCGGAAGGCGAATGGTTAGGTAAATACTTTACCGTAATAGATACAGGCGGATTAGAGCCAGACAATGAAGAGATTTTTATGACCAATATCAAAAGGCAAGTGGAAATAGCCATTGATACTGCAGATGTAATTATATTTGTAGTGGATGGTTTACAGGGTTTAAATCCAACAGATAAAGAAATTGGAAATATGCTAAGAAGGTCTGGAAAGAAAGTCGTTGTAGCATGTAACAAAATCGATACTCCTAAAACCCCACAAGAAATCTTTGAATTTTATGAATTGGGCCTAGGAGACCCTGTAGTTATCTCAGCTGAACAAGGACTTGGTATAGGAGACCTTTTAGATGAAGTAGTAAAGAACTTCCCAGATGATGTAGACACAGATTATGATGAAGACATAATTAAGGTTTCATTTATTGGTAAACCAAACGTGGGAAAATCATCTTTAATCAATAAAATACTAGGGGAAGAAAGAGTAATAGTTACAAATATACCTGGGACAACTAGAGATGCCATAGATACATATTTTAACTATAAGGATGAAAGATATGTATTTATAGATACTGCTGGCCTTAGAAGAAAGAGAAGTATATATGAAAATATAGAAAGGTATTCAGTAGTAAGGACCTTAACAGCCATTGATAGGTCAGATATCTGTGTTTTAGTTATAGATGCTACTGAAGGAGTTACAGAACAGGATTCTAAGATAGCAGGCTATGCCCATGATAATGGAAAGGGAATTATAATAGCTGTAAATAAATGGGATTTAATTGAGAAAGAAACTAATACCCATTTGGAATTTGAAAAGGAGATAAGAAGGGTTCTAGGCTTTATTTCTTATGCCCCTATAATATATATTTCAGCTTTAACTGGCCAAAGAGTAAATAGACTATTAGAGCTTATAAACATAATAAATAATAACTATAGCTTAAGAATAAGTACAGGGGTATTAAATGATATAATCAATGAAGCAGTTCTAATGAACCAACCACCAAGCGATAAAGGAAAGAGGTTGAAGATATACTACGGTACACAAGTCTCAGTTAGACCTCCAAAGTTCGTTATCTTTGTGAACAATAGAGAATTGATGCATTTTTCATATGAACGATATTTAGAAAACCAAATTAGAAATCACTTTGGTTTTTCTGGAGTACCTATTTTGTTTGAATTTAAGCAAAAGGGAGAGTAGAGTATGAAAGTTGTCTTAACAGTAATAGTATCATATCTCTTAGGTTGTTTTTCTTCAGCTTATTTCCTAGGTAAAATGGCTAAAAACATTGATATTAGAGAATATGGCAGCGGTAATGCTGGGGCCACCAATGCTTTAAGGGTAATGGGGAAGAAGATAGGGGCCTTAACATTTATTTTAGATATACTAAAGGGTATAATAGCAGTCATCATTGGAAATAAATTACTTGGTCTTGATGGAAAGCTATTGGCTGGGATTTTTGTAGTACTAGGCCACAATTTTCCAGTCTTCCTAAATTTTAAAGGTGGCAAAGGTGTTGCCACATCCTTAGGAGTTTTAATGATGGTTAATTGGAAAATAGGTTTAGTATGTTTAGTAGTAGGGGTTACCGTAATTATAATTACTAAATATGTATCTTTAGGCTCCATATGTGCCTCTATTGCTGCCCCTATTGCAATGATATTATTATTAGATAACATTGATCGGAACTTTTATTTAACTATTTGGTTTCTAGGAATTTTATCTGTAGTTAGGCATAGATCAAATATTCAAAGACTTCTAAGAGGTGAGGAAAACAGATTGGGAAAAAATATGTAGGAGGAGAATTATATGACTGAACAGATTGGAATATTAGGTGGAGGTAGTTGGGGTACTGCCTTAGGAATATTACTGGCTAATAAGGGTTATGATGTGACCATATGGTTAAGGGATAAATACCAAGTTGAAGAAATAAACAATACACGAATCAACAACAAATATCTACCAGATGTGGTTTTACCACCAAATTTAAAAGTGAGCAACGATTTAGAATATAGTATTTCCAACAAGAAGGCCTTAGTTTTGTCCATGAGCACCCATGGTATTAGGGATGTACTCTCAAAGGCCTATTCTTATATAAAGCCTAATCAGATAATAATTAATGTATCTAAGGGAATTGAGAGTGAAACTTTACTTAGGATTTCACAAATTGTTGAAGAATTTCTACCAGAAAACACCTATGTGGTTCTCTCAGGTCCTTCCCATGCAGAGGAAGTTTCTAAAAATATGCCTACAACAGTAGTTTCTGCCTCAAGGGATAAGTTGGCAGCAGAATATGTTCAAGATCTTTTTTTCACATCCACTTTTAGGGTATATACAAATCCAGATGTAATTGGTGTAGAATTAGGTGGAGCATTGAAAAATATCATAGCCTTGGGAGCTGGCATATCCGATGGATTAAATTATGGAGATAATACTAAGGCTGCTTTAATGACAAGGGGGATTATTGAAATAGCAAGACTAGGTGAGAAAATGGGGGCAAATATTAACACCTTTTCTGGCCTTGCAGGTATAGGTGATTTAATAGTTACTTGTACTAGTATGCATAGTAGAAATAGGAGGGCTGGAATCTTAATAGGACAAGGCATAAAGGTAGATGAGGCTATTAGACAGATAGGAATGGTTGTTGAAGGCATAAGAACAACAAAATCAGCATATAATTTAGCCCAAAAATATAATATTGAAATGCCTATTACTTCAGAAATCTATGGAGTTTTATATGAAGGTAAGGACGTTAAAAACTCAGTATTAAATTTAATGATTAGGGATAAGAAAAACGAATTGGAAGATATTATAAAGGATAAAAATAATACTTGGTAACCTGCTAAAAATAGCAGGTTTTTTTTATGAGCTTGTAATAATTTATTTCCTGGGACGTATATATATAATGTTAAGTGTTGTAATTAAATATACTCATAAGGGGGGAAAGATGTGGAGGTATTTGATATATACAAAGATATAGCAGAAAGAACAGATGGTGATATTTATGCAGGTGTTGTAGGGCCAGTTAGAACAGGAAAATCCACATTTATAAAAAGATTTATGGAATTAATGGTACTACCTAATATTGACAACAAGCATAAAAGAGAACGAGCAAAGGATGAATTACCCCTAAGTGGTGCTGGAAAAACAATAATGACAACAGAGCCAAAGTTTGTACCCAATGAAGCTGTGGAATTAACTTTAGGTGAAAATGTGAAGTTCAAGGTAAGGATGGTAGATTGCGTAGGATATCTAGTAAGTGGTGCCTTAGGACATGAAGAAAACTTTGTACCCAGAATGGTAACAACTCCTTGGTATGACGAAGAGATACCATTTGAAGAGGCGGCTGAAATAGGTACTAGAAAAGTAATCCAAGACCACTCAACCATTGGATTGGTAGTAACAACAGATGGTTCAATAACAGATATAGACAGATCAAATTATATTAAAGCAGAAGAAAGAGTAATATCTGAACTAAAAGAACTAGGTAAACCATTTATAATTATTCTAAATTCAAAGCATCCTAATTTAGATAGTACAATTGCCTTAAGAGAAAGCTTACAGAGCAAATACGGTGTATCTGTTATAGCATTAGATTGTTTAAATATGGAAGTAAAGGATATTGAAAAGGTATTTGAAAAACTCTTATATGAGTTCCCAGTTAAGGAGGTTACTATTAATTTACCTAAATGGATAGAGGGACTACCTAAGAAACATTGGATCAAAGTCAATATTTTAAACGCATTAAAAGAGTCCATAGAGGGACTACAAAAATTAAATGAAGTTACAGAATTTTTAAGTCCCTTAAAGGACTTAGACATGGTTAAAAACGTTAACTTAGTTGAAATAAAGTTAGGTGAAGGTGTAGTCCACTCAGAAATCGTTGTAGATGAAGGCTTATTCTATAGTGTACTTAAAGATATGACTGGCTATTCAATAGAGGGAGATTACCAGCTATTAGGATTAATTTCAAAGTTAGCTGAAACTAAGAGAAAGTACGACAAAATAGAAAGAGCATTGGTTGAAGCAAAAGAAATCGGCTATGGATTAGTTAGTCCAAGTTTAGAAGAATTAGAACTAGCAGAGCCAGAAATTTATCGACAAGGCAGTAGATTTGGTGTTAAGCTTAAAGCTAAGGCCCCATCCCTTCATGTACTACGGGCTGATATAGCCACTGAAGTATCTCCATTAATAGGAACTGAGAAGCAGTCTGAAGAATTAATTCAATACCTATTATCGGAGTTTGAAGGAGAACCATCAAAGATTTGGCAGTCAAATCTATTTGGAAAATCCTTATATGACCTAGTCAACGAGCAATTACAAGGAAAACTAAGCACAATGCCAGAGGATGCAAGGCAAAAATTAAGAAGGGCCCTAGAAAAGATTATAAATGATGGTAGTGGCGGATTAATCTGTATAATAATATAAAAGGTAGAGTTATCTCTACCTTTTTAAATTTGAGCTATGCAAAATAGTTAAATTGAAGCCTCTAACCAGACTTTAAAATCCTATTTAAGTTCCTAAACCTAATCTTCTTTTTTCTTTGCTAAGTTATCTCTTTTTATTAAATCAGGTATAAGCTTATCTGGTATCAACTGAGAGATTCCCCGTTTTTTCTTTTCTTGAGATGGGTCATTTGTATCAGTAAAATTAGGTATTTTTATATTATCTTCTATTACTTGATTGGAACTGTGTTTAAGTATCAGAGCATCTACTTCCTCTTCATCTAAAGTCTCCTTTTTTATTAATATTTCTACCATTTCTTTTAACAAGTCATAATTCTCCTCTAAAAAGCCTATGGTTTCCTTATATAATTTATTAGAAACTTCCTTTGCTTCTTTTAAGACATATTCTTGATTCAAACCACTCATTTTTTCCAAGTTCAATAATCCAAACTTCTCACTCATACCATAACTACCCAACATGGCCATTATTATATTAGTTGCTTTTTTAATATCATTGGAAGCTCCAGTAGTTACTTTGCTTTCGTCTCTTAATAGAATATATTCTGCAGCTCTGCCACCATAGCTGACTTTTACCATATTCTCTAGATCTTCTTTAGAATAATAACTACCTTCTTTTGGCTCCATAAAGGTAATTCCACCAGCACCACTTGTTGAAGGTATTATGGTAACCTTGTTTACTATTTGTTTTGTAACAAGTTTAGATACGATAGCATGTCCTGCTTCATGCCAAGCAGTTAATTCAGTATCATCCTGTGACCGGTCAAAGGATTTTTTCTTATCACCCTTTGTTAGTATCCTATAGAGTGCATCATCTATTTCTTGCATACTTGTTTTATCCTTATCTCTAAATGCAGTTAACATTGCAGCTTCGTTTAATAAGTTTGCTAAGTCTGCACCACTAAATCCCCTTGTCATTGCTGCAACTTTATCTAAAGATACTTCTTTGTCTAATCTTTTATTTTTTGCATATTACATCAGATAACTTAACTAAATCTACTTTTTCCTTTACTTCTTCACTTAAACTTTGGGATTGGTATGATTTTTTATTTGAATCAGATTGATTTGGATTAGTGTAATTTATTATTGGTTTGATGATTCTCATATATACTAGAGAAGAGATGATGACAGTTATCACTGTGGAAAAGAAACTGTTAATAGGTTTCTTAAGGAAAAGTTTTTCTTAATTATTAATGGTTTCTAATATAACTTCATTTGTAATCTGATTTTCCTCTACTAATTCTGATATGTTTCCTAAAGCTACTCTGCCACTTCCAGTAATTCCATACTTAATTTTGGCTTCTTCCTTTAAAGAACCTGTAAAGATGTCTTTCTCTATATCATATTCTAGATCTGCGACTTCTTTTTCTATGACAAAAGTTCTGAACTCGTCTAAAGAAACAAAATTAAACGAGAATTATTATTTATTTTTTCTAATCTGTTTTCTGGGTTGATAATTGCATATAAAGCCCTTGCTCCACTTACAAAGACGAATATAGTTGCAATAATCAACACTACTTTTGTATCTTTTGGCAATTTACTAAACCACTTCATTCTTGGCCTCCTATTTTATTTATTCACAAACTTTTAATTTATCTAAAGTAAAAATGGATTTCCCACTTTAAGCTCTAATTATATACCCAAAAATTACCAATTAAAATAGTAGAAAAAATAAAAAACAAATAAACTTTTTGCATAATCTTTTATAGAAATGATAGGTTTGACTATTTGTATACATCTTTATGTTTAACATTAACTTAGTTAAGTAAATTCACTATATCAGATAAAGAAGCAAGGGAAGACTAACCATACAAGTACCGCAACAAGTCTAGATCTTTTTTCATATAAAAAAGTTTACTAGAGGATGGTGTAAATAGTCTTGATTAAGTCCTAAGATTTTGATATAATATCACAAGGTTGTTAGAAATTTTGGCCCTATTCAAGTAAATAGGCGAATCAAATAACAATAAACTTTACTATACAATTTAATGGCGGGATGTGGCGCAGTTTGGTAGCGCACAAGTCTGGGGGACTTGGGGTCGCAGGTTCAAATCCTGTCATCCCGATTGTTTATATTCTAAATGGCTGATATTATTGAAATCGGCCATTTTTTTTTGAAAATTTATAATCACATAAAAATAATGGCTAGACTTAAAATACATAATTAATATTGAATTTCTCTTATAATTTCATAGATGATATTATTGATTACTTTTAGCCTATATTAAAATTATTTCAAAACACCCCTTGACATTAACGTTACGTTAAGGTGTATCCTAAATCTAGAAGGTGATAAGATGGAGTATACAGTGCAAGGATTGGCTAAACTAGCTGGCGTTAGTACTAGAACTCTAAGATATTATGATGAAATTGGACTGCTTAAACCAGCAAGAGTCAACTCCTCAGGATATAGAATTTATGGAAGAAAAGAAGTAGATATCTTACAGCAAATAATGTTTTATAGAGAATTAGGTTTTAACCTCAATGCTATAAAGGAAATTGTAGGATCTGATGAATTTGATTTTGCAACTGCACTAAAAGAACATCGATTAGGTCTCCTAGAAAAAAGAGCTCAACTAGATAGATTGATAGCTAATGTGGAGAAAACCATATTAGCACTTGAAGGAGGAATAGAAATGTCAGATAAAGAGAAATTTGAAGGTTTTAAAGAAAGATTGATTAAGGAAAACGAAGAGAGATTTGGAGATGAAGTAAGGGAAAAATATGGCGAAGAGGCCTTAAAAAGGTCAAATGAAGCTTTTAGAAAGATGACAAAGGAAGAATATGATGAACTTGCTAAATTAAGTGAGGAAGTATTATCTACCTTGTATGAAGCACTTAAAACTGGTGATCCTTCAAGCCCATTGGCTCAAAAAGCTGCAGACTTGCATAAACAATGGATAACTTTCTGTTGGGGAACTTATGATAAAGAAGCCCATGCTAATCTTGCCCAAATGTATGTTGATGATGTAAGATTTACAGAATACTACGATAAGGATAATCCAGGTGCAGCTAAGTTTCTAAGGGATGCAATATGGATTTATACAGGAAGAGACACATTGGTATAGTTAAATAACTTAAAGCCCTTTTATTAATATTGTTGGCTCTTTTTTGGGAAAATATAAAGTCCTGAAAAAGAGCTTTTTTATTAGATATTGGATTAATCAATGTTCTATTATAAAATAAATAGTAGATTACCCTATTTTAAAGGCTCTTCCATAGATTAGAATGACATAATGACCGATGGACATACTAGAACCTGTTATTTAGTTGAGCAAGGATATGAGTATATTCCTACAGTATAGGAAAAGGACCAACTAGATTGGGAGGCTTATAGAATTAATGTTAAAGATAGTAAAATTAGAAGTGTTTACTCAGCAAAAGATTTAATAAAATGTATCCTTCCAAGGGAAGGCTTCCAAGAGAAATGGAATAAATATTGTGATGACGTCCATAGGAGACTGGCTTATGAGAAAAATCAAGGGAATTATTAAATTCTTATAGAAAGGAAAGTTTAGTAGAACTTAGGAAAAATAAAAAAGGTACCAAATCACTATATTTTGCTTAATTAAAGTTATACAAAACCCTGCTTAATTATGTTATACTATGACTATAGAACTGTTGGAGGTGTTGATTTGCTAGATTTTATAACGACTATTTTGATACTATTATTCATTGCAAGTATATTTGGATATATATTTACAATACTGAAAGAAAAATTATATTTAAAGAATAATATAATCTTCATAGATAAAAAAGTAGTTACTGAAGAACACTTGAATGAAGCAGATTTAAAAGAATTTCTATTAGATGGACTAAGGGTTAAGGCTGGCGATGAAATAAAAGTTGTAACAAAAGAAAATAAAAAATATAATGGTATATTATTGGGAGCAAAACTGAAGGAAAAGCAAATCTTAATGGTTACCTATAAGGACGAAATTAAGCTCTTTAAAATAGATAATATATTAAAATTCAAATTGGTTCGTAAATATGGTAATTTCTTTTAAGTAAAGCTTAGAAGGGTGAAAATTAATGGCTTACGAAAGAATAAAAAAACAGAAAAAGAGGAGAAAGCTATTTAGAGGTATAATAATATCATCAATATTTATATTTATCCTCTTTAGATCTGTACCCTCTATTTTAGCGAATAATTCAAAAACAGTATTACCAGAAAAAGGGACTTTAATAGATACTATTTCTGCACAAGGCTTCCTAATAAAAAATGAAACTGTAGTTAAATCAAAGAATGTAGGCCAATTAGAAAGAATTACTACTGAAGGAGATAGATTACCAGCAGGGCAGGAAATTGCCATAGTAAAATCAAATGATGAAAATTCTCATTTAATTCAGGAATTAGAACTGGTAGAAAGCTCTATTGATGCTTTAAAGAAGACTCAAAATGAAGCAAAAATTATCTTAGACGAAAAGACTAAAATAGAAGATTTGAAAGTATCCTTAGTAGATGAAATTCAAAACAATATAAGTACAGGAAATTTTCAAGAAATCTATTTATTAAAAGAGCAATTAGCCTTATATCATGAAAAATCTGAAGGCATGCCTTTTACCAATACCTTAGTTGGACAAAGTTTAGAGAAATTAGAGGGTAAAAAGGAAGAAATACTTTCAATTTTGGAAAACAATAATATAAAATATTATTCTCCCCATGGAGGAATTGTCTCTTTTCAGATAGATGGATATGAGGAAATCTTTTTACCAAAGGATTTTGATAACTATACCTATGATAAGCTAGTCTTAAAGAGTAAAACCAATGAAAAAAATAAAGATAATGTAAATGTAACTTTGAATATGCCAATATGCAAAATAATAGATAATTTTGAATGGTATATGGCAATGAAAGTAGAGAATATGAAGGAAGTCGAAGACTTTGAAGTAGGTAACTCAATTACTGTTATCCTAGGTAAGGACAAGCATGAAATAAGGGGAAGAATTATTGCAATAAATGAAACAGATGAAAAGGGAGTAATAGTTGCAAAATTTAATACAATGCTACATGAATTCTATGATTTAAGAGTTTCCCATATACAGATTATTAAAAGTAAAAAAGAAGGGTATAAAATCCCTACCAAGGCAATTGTAGAAAATGATTCAGTTAAGGGAGTCTACATAAAGGATAAAAGTGGAATAGTTAAATTTAGGCCTGTTAATATTATCGGAGAAGATAGCAATTATACCTATGTTGATATAGGCGATAATAAGGGTAATATAAAGATTAAAGATGAACTAGTAAAAACAATTACCTTATTTGATGAAATATTTGTAAATACAAATAATATTAAAGAAGGACAAATATTAAATTGACAACGGAGGGGATAAAAATCAGTATTGAAACAAATATTTTAACCATAAAAAAAAATATAGAGAAGGCATTAATAAAATCTGGTAGAGAAGGTGATGAAGTCCAACTTATAGCAGTCACTAAAACAGTGGATGTTCAGAGGATTAATGAGGCTATTGATGCAGGAATAACTAGTATTGGCGAGAATAGAACTAATGAAATTGTTGAAAAATACAACCTCATAGGTAATAAAGTCGATTTCCATATGATAGGTCACCTACAGACTAATAAGGTGAAATATATCCTAGGGAAAACAAAACTAATTCATTCTTTAGATAGGCTCTCCTTAGCTAAAGAATTAGATAAAAGATCTAAGAATAATGACATAATTACAGATGTCTTATTACAAGTTAATGTAGCAGAAGAAGAGAGTAAATTTGGATTAAGGTTAGATGAGGTCTTATATTTTATAGAAGACATATTAGAATTTACCAACATTAGGGTAAGAGGCTTGATGACCATAGCCCCTTATACAGAGGATAAGGCCTTATTAAGGAATGTTTTTAGAAGCCTTTACAAACTAAAGGAAGATATAAAGGGCAGAAAATACGAAGGTATATACATGGATTATTTATCTATGGGAATGTCTAATGATTATGAAATAGCCATTGAAGAAGGTTCCAATATGGTGAGAATTGGATCTTCAATCTTTGGTAAAAGAAATTACTAGGAGGGATATAATGAGTAACTTTATGGACAAAGTAAAGTATTTTATTGGGATTCAGGATTTAGAGGATGAAGAAAGGTATGAAGAGCTAGAAGAGAATGAGGACTATGAAATGGAAGTCCCTACAACCATGAAAAAATTTAATAATAAAATCGTAAATATCCATACTAATAGTAATATGAAGATTGTAGTCCATGAACCCCTTACCTATGAAGATGCACCTAAGATAATCGATGATTTAAAAGCTAGAAAAACTGTAATCGTTAATCTTGAAGAAACAGAACTTAACTTAAAGAAACAAATTTTCCACTTTATTAGTGGAGGACTCTACGCAATGGAAGGTAATATTCAAAAAGTTACTACTGATATTTTTATATTTGCTCCCAAAAATGTTGAAATCGATGGTTTAAAAGATGATTTAGCAAGTAGGGGAATATTTAATTGGCAATAAGTTAGGAAGTGTATGGAAATGTCGTTACTGTATTGGTCCATCAACAAATTAATATACATAATTGAAATACTAATCTTAGTCAGAATCGTTATTTCATTTCTAAATATTGGGAATAGGTCTCTTATTTCTAAACTTGTATATGAAATGACAGAGCCAGTCCTCTGGCCCTCTAGGGAATTGATTTATAAGCTGGGTATAAATACTGGTATGTTTGACTTTTCTCCATTGGTAGCAATTTTAATTCTTAGAATAATCGATACCCTGGCTAGAGCCATATTATTATAGGAGATACTATGAAGATTAATAGGGATATTTATACTGCTCATATAAAGGACAAAGAAAAAGTCCTAGATATGAGAAAAGTTATAGACAAAATAGAAATTGTAATTAATAACCATGTAACTGAAGCTACAGATTTTTTCGATCCATATGAAAGATATTTAGCTAAATCCATATTAAATAGGTTTATGGAAATAGATTATCTTGAAGCAGGGGGGGGTTCCTCTGCTGAAAGAAAAATCATGGTTATTTTTCCCAGTTATTTAGATGCCAGCATTGTTCCAGAATACTTAACTTATTTAAGGATAAAAGGACATATAGAAGGACTGACTCATAAGGATTATTTAGGTGCTATTTTGGGGTTAGGGATAAAAAGATCTAAAGTAGGAGATATCTTAGTTCATGAAACTCATACTGATATTATATTAAAAGAAGAAATTAGTGAATTTATATTGCTTAATTTGGAGAAAATAGGTAATAGGAAGGTTTCCATAGAGGAGGTTACCTGTAGCCAATTAGAAGAACCAGAAATAACCTATAAGGAAATAAAGAAAACCTTATCTTCCTATAGGCTTGATGTATATATAAGTGCAGCCTACAATTTAACTAGACAAGATAGTTTAGATTTAATTAAATCTGGGTACGTAAAAGTAAACTGGGAACCTATAGATAAAAGCTCAAAGGAATTGACTGAAGGTGATATAATATCAGTTAGAGGATATGGACGATCAATTCTTCACTCTGTTGAAGGGGTAAGTAAAAAAGGTAGGATAATAGCTTATATTAAATTAATATTGTAAATGGAGTGAGACAAATGATAACGCCTTTAGATATTCAAAATAAGGAATTTAAGAAATCATTGGTTGGGTATAAAACCAAAGAAGTGGATGCCTACTTAGATTCTATCAATGAAGATTATGAAAAACTGTACAAGGAAAATATTGAGCTAAAAGATAAAATTAGTATTTTAAATGATCAAATTAGGCAGTATAATAACCTAGAAGAAACCCTTAAAAGCACCCTAGTAATAGCCCAAAGCACAGCAGACGAGGTAACTAGTTCTGCTAGAAAAAAGGCAGAGCTAATCATTGAGGATGCAGAAATAACTGCAAAAAATAAGATCAACGAAGCCCTTGATGAGGTAAGTAAAATAATGACTGAATATGAAAATCTAAAGAGAGAAATTTATATTTTTAAGACCAGATACGAGTCCTTTATTAAGGCTCAATTAATTTCTTTAGAAGAGTTTTATAGCAATTTTGAGGAAAAGATTAATAAAGAGGATGATGAAGAGCTATTTGTCAAAGGTGATGATATTAAAGAAGTTGATCAACATAAGAAAAATGGTGTAGGAATTATGAAAGATTTGGATCATAATATTGAAGAAGTTGATCATCTAGGGGCATAATAGCCTCTTTTTCATTATAGGGAATTAAGTTGGAGGAAGAGAAATGACAAAGAACATTAAAATAGATGAGGAAATAATTATAGGAGATGGAAGTTTTACCATTATAGCAGGACCCTGTGCCATTGAAAACAGAGACCAAATGGAAAATACTGGGGCCCTTCTTTCAAAGCTTGGTGTAAAAATAATTAGGGGTGGGGCCTTTAAGCCTAGGACTAGTCCTAAATCCTTTCAGGGAATGGGATTAGAAGGATTAAAGATGATGGCTGAAATAAAATCAAAATATAAGCTTAAATTTATTTCTGAAATAATGGATCCTAGGGATATAGAAATGGCCTATGATTATATAGATATAATTCAAATTGGCTCTAGAAATATGCAAAACTTCTCCTTGTTAAAGGAAGTAGGCAAAACAAATAAGCCCGTAATGCTAAAAAGGGGCATGAGTGCCACAATAAAAGAATGGATCATGGCAGCAGAATATATCAGGTTAGAAGGTAACGAAAAAATTATCCTGTGTGAAAGGGGAATTAGGACCTTTGAAGATTATACTAGGAACACTCTTGATTTAATGAGTATTCCAATTTTGAAAGAAATATCAGATTATCCAGTTTTTGTAGATCCATCCCATGGGACAGGAAGAAGGGAATTGGTTCTTCCAGCTTCAAAAGCAGCAAAGGCTTTAAATGCCGATGGAATCATTGTAGAAATTCATCCTAATCCAGATGAAGCCTTATCCGATGGGTGTCAATCTTTAAACTTTAATGAATTTGAAAATTTATTTAATGAAATAATGTAAAATTATGTTATCTAATAAGATGAAATCTTTGCCTCTGTCCTGGTTATATTATCTAACAAGATGTAGCTATATATAACCATACGGAGGTAAAAAAATGGATAAAAATAAATTAAAATATTTTAGAAAAAGATTGTTGGATGAAAAAAAGAGATTATTTAAAACCTTAAACAATATGAATAATATGGAAGAGTACGGATCCATGGATGTTTATTTAAGTGAACTTTCTAATTATGATAATCATCCTGCAGATAGTGGAACAGAGCTCTTCATGATGGAACAGGATAATGGTTTTAAAAATAGGATGAAAACCACTTTGTTAGAAATAGATGCTTCACTAGACGATATATCTAATAACAAGTACGGAATATGTAAAGAATGTGGTAAAAAAATTCCTGAAGACAGGTTAGATATTATTCCCTATGTAAAGACCTGTAAAGAATGTTCTGATGGCCTAGCTATTTTAGCCAACAACGAAATGGATAGAAGGACTTTTGTGCCTATTGATGAAGAAGAGGGCACATCCTTTGGTGATACTAAGGAAGACCTGGTTATATTCGATAGAGAAGATGCCTATCAGGCAGTTCATCAATATAATTATGTTAAAGATGATCCTTCCTTTCATACTGGTGATAATCTAGGCGTTGATGATGAAGAGGGTCATGATGGAGGAGACGGAGTAGAAGAAGTAGAAAATATTTCTCAAGAATATTATGATGAAACAATAAAATAGCCTTCTGGTTTTCCAGAAGGTTTCTTAAGTTTCATCCTATTGATAATAACATGATAATAATATAAAATATTAAATATATTTTGGGACTAGGAGGAATTGATTTGGTATTCATTTTAACTGCAGCTATAGTTATATTAGATCAGGTTACAAAGATGTGGGCAATAAATACTTTAAAGGATGGGGGAGTAATTACGATTATTCCTAATTTCTTTAGGCTAGTATATGTAGAAAATTTTGGGGCAGCCTTTGGGATTTTACAAAATAGGAAATGGATATTTATTATAATATCAATAATAGTTATTATAGCTATTGTATTATTTATGTTGAAAAACTACAATAAACTAAATATAATTTTGAAAATTTCCTTGGCCATGCTATTAGGAGGAGCCATTGGAAATTTCATCGATAGGGTAAGGTTAGGTTATGTAGTAGATTTTTTAAGCTTTAGGCTATTTAATGCCTATGAATTTCCTGTGTTTAATGTGGCAGATATATTTATAGTTGTAAGTACTTTATTTATTTTAGTTTTAGTTTTGCTAAATAAGCATGAAATTTAGGAGGATTTAATGAATATTATTGAAATCTATGTAGATGAAGATGATGGAGAAAGATTAGATTCTTACATAGCTAGAGAAATAGATGAAGTGTCTAGGTCCTTTGTACAGAAATTGATTAAGGAAGGACTAGTACTGGTTAACGAAAAGCATGTAAAGGCAAGTTACACTGTAAATGAAGGGGATTATATTAAAATAGAGTTTCCTAAGCCAAAAAGATTAGAGATTATACCGGAAGATATACCACTAGACATTGTGTTTCAAGATCAGGACCTAGTAATCATAAATAAACCTCAAGATATGGTTGTCCACCCTGCACCTGGTAATTACTCTGGTACTTTAGTAAATGGCCTACTATTTCATATTGATACCTTATCATCTATTAACGGTATTATAAGGCCTGGTATAGTTCATAGGTTAGACAAGGATACTTCAGGCTTATTAGTTGTGGCCAAAAATGATAGTGCCCATAGATTTTTATCAGAGGAATTAAAGAATAGACGAATTAAGAGAAATTATATTTGCTTAGTCCATGGTATATTGAAGAATGATGAAGGTACCATAGATGCGCCAATTGGCAGGCATCCAAAGGATAGAAAAAAAATGGCTGTAGTTAATAAAAATAGCAAGGAAGCCATAACTCATTATAAGGTATTGGACAGGTATGATAATTACACCTTATTGGAAGTAAGCTTAGAAACAGGAAGAACACATCAGATTAGGGTACATATGGCCTATATCAATTACCCCATAGTAGGGGATCCTATCTATTCAAAAGGAAAAAATGAGTTTGGTTTAGATAAGCAGATGCTCCACGCATATAAACTAGGTTTTATTCATCCTTCAACCAAGGAGTATATGGAGTTTAAAACTGATTTACCTCTTTATTTTAAGAATATTATAGGAATATTAGAAAATAAAAGGAAGTAGGGATATTATGAATATTAAGGCAGTAATTTTAGACGAAAAGGCAATACAAAGGGCTACTACTCGAATTGCAAATGAAATAATTGAAAGGAATAAAGGGATTGATAACATAATATTAGTTGGGATTAAAACTAGAGGGTGTCCTTTTGCAGAGAGATTGGCAAAAAAAATTGAAGAAATAGAGGGTGAAAAGGTGCCTGTCTATTCACTGGACATTACCCTATATAGAGATGACTTAACAGAAATAAGTGAACAACCAGTAATTAATGAAGATTTTAATGAGGATATAACTGGCAAAACTATTGTCCTTGTAGATGATGTAATATACACAGGTAGAACAGTGAGAGCTGCCTTAGATGCCTTAGTAGACAAGGGCAGACCTGCTAAAGTTCAATTGGCAGTACTAATAGATAGGGGCCATAGGGAATTACCAATTAGACCAGATTATGTAGGTAAAAATGTACCTACATCGAAAATTGAAAATGTAAAAGTCAATTTTAAGGAAACTGATAATATGGATAGGGTATATATAACGGAATTAAGAAGGTAGTTAATATTCTACCTTCTTAATTCTATTAAGTATTTCATCTGAGGGATTTACATATATTGTTTTAAAATTTTCGTATATTACCATACCTGCTTTTGCATTACTAGGTTTCTTAACATTTTTTCTTTCCGTGTAATCAACTGGAACATTATTAGAGTTTTTTCCTTTACTATAATATGCAGCCAAGCTTGCAGCTTCTTCTAAAGTTGTAGCAGGTATTTCTTCTCCTAAACTTTCAATAATTACATGACTACCTGGCATTTTTTGTACATGCAGCCAAAGATCATTTTTCTTTGAAAATTTTAATGTTAAGTAATCATTTTGTCTATTATTTTTTCCTACATAGATATTAAAGCCATCAGAAGAAATATAATGATAGGGTTTTGATATGGCAGGCTGTTTTTTCTTTTTCTTAGTATTGCCTTTAACATATCCTTCTTTAATTAACTCCTCTTTTATTTCATCAAGTTCTTCCACTTCTGTGGAATTATCAATACTCATTAAAATATTTTCCAAGTATAAAATTTCCTTTTCCGTTTCTGGAATTTGCTTTTGTAATAGCGCTTGGGCATTTTTTAACTTAGAATATTTTTTGTAATACCTCTGAGCATTGGCTACAGGTGATAATTTTATATCTAAAGGTATTTTAATCTTATTCATATTTTCATCATAGAAATTTTCAAGCTCAATGCTATCTATACCCTTAGGGATTCTATATAGATTAGCTGAGATTAAATCTGCGTAAACTTTGTATTTTTCCCTATCTTGACTTTCTAATAATTCTTCCTTTTGCTTTGCTAACTTCTTTATAGTTCTATCTAATTTTACTTGGATAGTTTTTCTAATGGATTGGGATTTTTGACTAATTCTATCTACAATATCTTTCCTATGGTAGTATCTATCAAGGATCTCAGATATTGATTCAGAATATATTTTTTTTCTACTTCCAAGTTGATTTATATCCAATGCATGGAAAGCCATTATTTCGTTTTCATTATTTGATAAAATATAATTAGGCTTAAATTCATTATTTGAAACTTTTTCAACGAGATTATTAAATGACTCATATAAAGCCTCTTTATCGGAAGCATATAAACTGCCAATGGTTCTATCTATATCTATATTAGCATCAAAGCAGATTTCTCTGCTGATTAAGGGGCTTAACCCTAAATAATTAAAATAGAAGAATTTAAAACATGGCAGGTTTTTATTTGACAAATCCATTTTTTTGAAAAAATAATCCTTAGTACTATCTAAAGGATTGATTTTGTCTTCATGGGGCGGATATTCATATATGATTCCCGGCAGTATTTGTCTTACTCTACTCATATCTCCATGAACTCGTTTTATAGAGTCAATAACCTTATAAGTATTATGATCAACTAAAATGATGTTACTATATTTTCCCATAATCTCAACAATAAGTCTTTTTTTACTAGGTTGGCCTAATTCATCCTTGGCAGAAATATCTATAAAAACTATCCTATCTAAGTTAAATTGTTCGATATTTAATATAACTCCACCTATTAGATGCTTTCTAAGTAGCATACAAAACATTGGTGGTTCTGTTGGGTTACTTTTACTAAATTCTGTTAGGTATAGTCTAGGATTATTGCTACTAGCTGATATTATCAATTTGTAGTTAGTGCCTTTATTGTGTATATGGATTAAGATTTCATCTTTTTCTTGCTGGTAGATCTTATCAACCCTACCATCAATTAGAACATTGCTTAGTTCTGCAACGACAGATCTGGTTACAATACCATCAAATGACATAAGAATTCCTCCAATGCTTATTTACAATACTAAAAGTATAACATTAAATGAAAAAATAATAAATAATTATATTAATATTTTGTAATAAACTATAGCCTATTATTATTTTTAAATATATAATCAATTATAACAGTTAAAATATTGAGGTGAATATTATGTTAAAAAGTATGACTGGATATGGCAGAGGAGAATTTGCAAATGAATTATTTAATATTATAATAGAGATAAAATCAGTTAATCATAGATATGGTGATATAGTAGTCAAAATACCTCGTCATATAAATTTTTTAGAAGAGAAGATTAAGAAGTCGGTGAAGGAAAGAATTAGCAGAGGTAAGGTTGACGTTTATGTAAATTTAGAGTATATTAATGAATCGGCCATAGATTTAAAAGTAGATATTCCTTTGGCAAAGGCTTATAAGGAGATTTTAGAAGACTTGTCAAAGGAGTTAAATTTAGATGACCATGTAAAACTTTATAATATTTTAGGCTTGCCAGAAGTAATTAGGACGGAGAAAAAAGAATTAGACGAAGGTCTACTTTGGTCTTCCTTAAAAGAAGCCTTGGATATTGCACTTGACAATATACTAAATATGAAGATCTTGGAAGGAGAAGCTATTAAGGATGATATGCTTTTGAAATTACTTGAGATTGAAAAACTAGTAGATGAAATAGAATTAAGGTCTCCAAATGTTGTCCAAGACTATAAAGAAAGGTTAAGAGAAAGGTTAGAAGAATTATTAGATAAGGATTTCAAAATAGACGAAGACAGACTTGCACAAGAAGTAGCGATCTTTGCAGATAAATGTAATATAAATGAGGAAATAGTAAGGTTAAAAAGTCATATAAACCAATTTAAATCCATTGTAAATGAAGATGATGCTGTAGGTAGAAAATTAGACTTCCTAATTCAAGAAATGAATAGAGAAACTAATACAATAGGGTCTAAAGCAAATGATATTTATATTTCCAGCAATGTGGTAATGATAAAAGCTGAAATAGAAAAAATAAGAGAACAAGTTCAGAATATTGAGTAATAGGAGGTAATTATGACTATAAGATTAATAAATATAGGCTATGGAAATATAGTAGCCGCAAATCGGATAATTGCTGTAGTTAGCTCCGAATCTGCCCCAATTAAAAGACTAATACAGGATGCAAGGGAAAAAGGACTACTTATAGATGCAACTTATGGAAGGAAAACTAGGGCAGTTATTATAACTGATAGTCAACATATAATACTTACTCCCGTGCAACCTGAGACTGTTGCCAATAGATTTGTTAGTAAAGAGGAAAATAATGAGTAAAGGAAGTTGATAAGGATGTCAAAAGGATTTTTATTAATTATTTCAGGCCCAGCCGGAACAGGTAAGGGTACTGTTTGCAAAGAATTATTAAAAAGAAATGAAGATATTGTATTTTCTGTTTCTGCAACTACTAGGCAGCCTAGGGTTGGGGAAGTAGATGGAGTAAATTATTATTTTGTTAGCAAAGAAAAATTTGAATCCATGATCGAAAATAACGAATTTTTAGAATATGCCTACGTACATACAAACTACTACGGAACACCTAAAAAATTTGTTATGGATCAAATTGAAAAGGGTGAAATAGTTCTTCTAGAAATCGATGTACAAGGGGCACTTCAGATTAAGAAAAACTTCTCAGAAGCTGTATTTATATTCTTGCTACCACCGACCATGGAAGAATTGAAAAATAGAATAGTTAAAAGAGGAACAGAGACTGAAGAAGACATTAATAGAAGATACGAAAATGCTTTTAAAGAAATAGACTTTGTAGGTAATTATGATTATTTTGTTATAAATGATGTGGTTGAAGATGCTGTATCAGATATAGAGGCCATAATAAAGGCAGAAAAACTTAGAGTAAAAAGACATTCAGATATAAAAAATAAAGTGCTAGGAGGAGGAAAGTAACATGCTAAATCCATCTTTTAAAGAGTTGGCCGATAAGGGAGATAGCAGATATACTTTAGTAATGTTAATAGCTAAAAGAGCTAGAAGGATTATAGATGGTGCAGAACCACTAATTGAGACTAACTCAAAAAAACCAGTAAGTATTGCCTTGGAAGAAGTATTAGAAGGCAAGATAACTTATGAAAGACCAGATATAAAAGGAATAAAATAAGGTGATTATATGTTAAAGAATAAAACTATCGTACTAGGTGTTACAGGAGGTATTGCTGTATATAAGGCAGCTGATATTGTTAGCAGACTAAAAAAACTCAATGCCAACGTTGAAGTTGTAATGACAGAAGGAGCAACAGAATTTGTAACTCCTTTAACCTTTCAAACCTTGTCAAACAATGTAGTCCACAGAAAGATGTTTAATGAAATTACAAATTACGATGTTGAACATATTTCTTTAGCTCAAAAGGCAGACCTAATTTTAATAGCTCCAGCTACAGCTAACACCATAGGCAAAATTGCCAATGGTATTGCAGATAATCTACTAACTACTGTAGTTATGGCTTCTACTGCTAAGGTAGTTTTTGCTCCAGCCATGAATACTAAAATGTATCAAAATCCTATAGTTCAATCTAATATAGAAAAATTGAAAAGCTTAGGATATGAATTTATTAACCCAGCAAAAGGGAAACTAGCTTGTGGAGACTATGGGGAAGGGAAAATGGCTGAACCAGTAGATATAGTAGACTATGTAATAAGCAGCTTTAAGGAGAAGGATTTAATAGGGAGAAAAATTGTAGTGACTGCAGGGCCAACTATTGAACCATTGGACCCAGTTAGGTATATGACTAATCATTCCAGTGGAAAAATGGGCTATAGTATAGCAAAAGAAGCCCTAGATAGGGGTGCTGAAGTGGTTTTAATATCCGGGTCTACTTGTCTTGAACCCCCTAAAGGAGTAGAACTTGTTAGGGTAAAAACTACTGAAGACATGTTAAATGCAGTTGGCAAATATTTTGCTACCTGTGATGTTCTAATAAAATCTGCTGCTCCTGTAGATTATAGGCCTGAAAGTGTAAGCAGCAGTAAGATAAAGAAGAATAAGGATACAGATGAATTAACAATTAAATATGTAAAAAATCCTGATATAGCTGCCCACTTTGGAAAGTTTAAGAAAAACCAAATCATGGTTGGTTTTGCAGCAGAAACAGAGAACCTACTCCAATATGCTGAAGCTAAGTTAAAAGAAAAGAATTTTGATTTTATCGTTGCAAATGATGTAAGTAAAGTGGGAGCAGGATTTAATGTAGATACTAATATAATCTCAATAATAGACAATAAGGGTGAGACTACTAACTATCCAATTATGGATAAAGCTCAGGTTGCAAGGATTATATTGGATAAAGTAAAAAAATTACTTGATTATAAAGGTTAGATAAGAATCTAACCTTTAATTATATAAGAAGGAATGATTAAATTGTTAATTAAGTATGGACAAGTCATCATAGATAACAGGGCTTCACAAGTAGACAAGCCTTTTACCTATATAATAGACAAGGATTTAATAGATGTTGTAAAAGTCGGCATGAGAGTAATCGTTCCCTTTGGACAAGGAAATAAACTGATAAAAGGTATAGTTATCGATATATTAGAGGAGTTTGAAAGTGAATATGAATTAAAAAAGATTGTAGATGTAATAGACGATAAACCATTGGTTACCAAGGAGTTAATAGACTTAAGCAAATGGATAAAGGAAAATTACCTATCAACTTATTTTGATGCACTTCAACTAGTATTGCCACCTGGCGACTTTAAAGAAGTGAATACTTATGTAGAAGCTATAGGTAATACTAGCTACGAAAACTTAACAAAAGATGAGTTTAGGATAATAAACTACTTAAATAGTAGGGGTAGGATATTATTAGCCGATTTAAAAAAGGAAATTAACTTAACTGGTATTAACAAAATTCTAAATAAGCTTGAAGACAATGGTTTAATTGAAACAACTATAGAAGTAAAAACAAGCATTGAAAAAAAGCTGGAGAAATGGATTAAGATAAGCAATAAAGGAAAAAGTTTAGAAGAAATTTTAGAAAAGATAAATAAGAGGGCCACAAAACAAATAGAGATAATAAAATATTTGTATGCTGTAGAAGACATTAGCTTTAAAGAATTATCACGGAAAGTAAATGCTACTTCCTATTCCATTAAATCATTAGAAAATAAAGGTTTAGTTAAACTCTACCATAGGGAAGTAAGTAGAAATCCTATAAAAAAGGAAATTAAAGAATATAAGAAACATATTCTATCTTCTAGCCAGAGAAAAGTCTATCAAAGGATTAAAAATTCCTTTCATGGCAATGATAATTCTAATAAGTTTCTTATACATGGGGTAACAGGCAGTGGCAAAACAGAAATTTACTTACAGTTAGTTGAAGAAATGATAGAATTAGGAAGGGATTCAATAATTTTGGTTCCTGAGATATCTTTAACTCCACAGACAATAGATAGATTTGTGGGAAGATTTGGGGATTTAGTAGCAGTTTTACATAGCAAATTATCTTACGGAGAAAGATTTGATGAGTGGAGAAAGATTAAAGAAGGTAAGGTAAAGATAGTTATTGGAGCTAGATCTGCAGTGTTTGCACCATTTAAGAACTTAGGACTTATAATTATAGACGAAGAACATGAATCAACATATAAGTCATCCCAAAACCCCAAATATCATGCAATAGAAGTAGCTAAAAAGAGGGCAGATTTGGAAAAGGGGTTTTTAGTATTAGGTTCTGCTACTCCATCTGTAGATACTTATTATGAAAGTCTTAAGGGTGATATAGTTCTTCTAGAGTTAAAAGAGAGAATAAATAATCTTGTTCTACCTAAAATTAAAGTTATAGATATGAGAGAAGAACTAAATAAGGGAAATAAATCTATATTTAGTGAAGAGCTATATAATTCATTAAAAGAAAACTTATACAAAGAAAGGCAGAGTATCTTATTTTTGAATAGGAGGGGATTTTCAACCTTTGTATCCTGCAGAAACTGTGGTTATGTTGTAAAATGTAATAATTGTGATATATCTATGACATATCACAGGAATAAAAATAAATTAAGATGTCACTATTGTGGTTTGGCTATTAATCCTCCTAATACTTGTCCTTCATGTGGCAGTAAGTATATTAAATATTTTGGAATAGGGACAGAAAAGGTAGAGGAGTTTACGAAAGAATTATTTCCTGAAGCAAGTATTGTCAGGATGGACATGGATACCACAAGTAGGAAAGGAAGCCATGAAGCTATATTAGAAGATATGAAAAATGGGAAAATTGATATTTTAATAGGAACCCAGATGATTTCTAAAGGTTTAGACTTTGAAAATGTAACCTTAGTAGGCATAATTGCTGCAGATACGACTTTAAATCTTCCAGACTTTCGTTCTCCTGAACGTGGCTTTCAATTGATTACTCAGGTAGCTGGTAGGGCAGGTAGGGGGGATAATGAAGGTAAGGTTATTCTTCAAACCTATGACCCAAGCCATTACAGCATAATTTTTTCGGAAAAACATGATTATATGAGCTTTTATGATACTGAAATAAAGCTTAGGGAAGAATTTTTGTATCCACCCTTTGTGGACTTAATAAGTATCCTGGTCTATGGTCAAGATAATATAAAAGTTGCATCAGTTTCTAAAGAAATCTATAATATAATTAAGGGAGAGATTAGCTGGCTAGATGAGGACCAAAAAAATAGGCATATAATTGGGCCTTATCCAGCACCTTTAGAAAGGATAAACAATAATTTCAGATGGCAAATTCTGATTAAATCACATAAAAACAATATTAATAGTTTAAAAGCCCTGATTAAAAGGGTATGTATTAATAATGAATATAAATTAAATACAGTTGGTACAAAAATAAGCATAGATATTAATCCAAATTCAATACTATAGGAGGAAAGGAAATGGCATTAAGAGAAATTAGACTATTAGATGACCCAATACTAAGGAAAAAATCAAGGGTAATAACTGAAATAAATGATAGAATAAAAGAGTTATTAGATGATATGATAGATACAATGAGAGAAGCTGAAGGTGTAGGCCTAGCAGCTCCTCAAGTTGGAGTATTAAGACGTGCAGTGGTCATAGATGTAGGTGAAGGTCCTATAAAATTAATAAACCCTGAAATTTTAGAAGTAAAAGGGGAAGTAGTAGATGTGGAAGGTTGCTTATCTATACCAGGAAGATCTGGCAAAGTGCCTAGACCTGAATGGGTTAAGATAAAATACTTGGATATTGAAGGAACTGAAAAGACTTTAGAGGGTACTGGCTTACTGGCAAGGGCAATTTGCCATGAACTAGACCACCTAGATGGTATTCTATATATAGATAAGATGATTGAAGAAGTAACTTTAGAAGAGGATGATGAGGAATAAATGAAAATTGTATTTATGGGAACTCCCCAGTTTGCAGTTCCAACTTTAGAAGCCTTATATAAAGAGGGATACGACATTGGACTAGTAATAACTCAAAAGGATAAACCTAAGGGGAGAGGGAAGAAGATACTATTTACTCCGGTAAAAGAAAAAGCAGTGGAGTTGGGCTTAGAAGTTTTTCAACCTGATTCAATCAACTCACCAGATGCAATAGAAAAAATTTCATCTCTTAATCCAGATTTCATCGTCGTAGTAGCCTATGGTCAGATATTAAAAAAATCTGTCTTAGAAATACCAAAATATGGCTGCTATAATGTGCACGCCTCTTTATTACCAAAATATAGGGGGGCTGCACCGATAAATTGGGCAATTATAGATGGAGAAAAAGAAACTGGTATTACCATAATGGAAATGGAAGAAGGATTAGATACAGGAGATATTGTTCTAACTGAAGCTATTCCCATTGAAAATGATGACGATGCTATTTCTATTCATGATAAATTATCTATCCTTGGCGGAAAACTAATAACAAAAGCCTTGGAAGGAATCGTAGAAGGCAAACTTGAAAAAACTCCCCAAGATCATAGCCTATCATCTTACGCTTCCATGCTAAGTAAAGATATAGGCAAGATTGATTGGAATAGTAATGGTGAGTCTATAATAAACTTAATTAGAGGCCTGAAACCCTGGCCCTCTGCCTATACAGATTACAAGGGTGAAACAATTAAGATACACAAGGCTAGTTTAACTGATGAAATAAAGGATGGGGTTTGTGGTCAGATAGTTAAGGTTGATAATACAGGTATTTATGTAATAACAAAGGATAAAATCATACTTTTAGAGGAAATTCAATTTCCTAACAAAAGAAAAATGACTGTAGAGGAGTATTTAAGAGGCAACTCTATAGAAGAAGGCATCATTCTAAAATAAGAGAGGAGAATGCGAATGTATGGATACTATGGAATGATGGGGTTAGATACTACCTGGATAGTTTATGTACTTCCAGCCTTATTGCTTGCCGCCTTTGCCCAATTAAAAGTAAGTTCTGCTTTTAATAAATACTCAAGGGTACCTAGTGGAACTAGTTTAACAGGTGCGCAGGTTGCAAGGATGATTTTGGATAGAAATGGCTTATACGATGTAACTATAGAGCCTATAAGAGGTCAACTAACTGACCATTATGATCCAAGAGCAAAGGCCGTCAGACTATCAAGCCATATTTATAATGGAAGTAGTATCGCTTCAATGAGCGTTGCTGCCCATGAAGTAGGCCATGCAATCCAACATGCTGAAGGGTATTACCCATTAATTTTAAGAAATAATATTGCACCAATTGCAAGTTTTGGTTCAAGATTTGCTTGGATTCTAATTTTTATTGGTTTTATAATTTCACCATTTTTTATAGATTTGGGAATTGCTTTATTTATAGGAGTAGTTTTATTTCAAGTAATTACTTTACCAGTTGAATTTAATGCAAGTAGAAGGGCATTAGTCCAGCTTGAAAATGGTTTTATTACTAGGGATAGGATAAAGCCCGTTAAGAGTGTACTATCTGCTGCAGCACTAACCTATGTAGCTGCAACCTTAGTTGCTGTAGGACAATTATTAAGACTATTGGTCCTAACAGGAAGAAGAAGAGATTAATTAAGGGGGGAAATAGAACCCCCCCTTTTTTGATAAAAAAGCTAGGAGTGTTAAAATGAAAGAATCTGCTAGAGAATTGGCTTTTAAAATACTTTATGATATTTTTTCAAATCAAGCCTTTTCAAATATATCCATAAAGAAACATTTAAATAAGGGTATAGAACCTAAGGAAGAGAACTTAATAAGAGAAATAGTCTATGGTGTTTTAGAAAATGATTTATATATAAATTACATAATATCAAAGGCATCGAAGACACCATTAAAAAAAATCCATCCTAAAATTTTGATAATATTAAAAATGGGAATTTATCAGCTTTTGTTTATGGATAGAATTCCCTCAAGGGCAGCTGTTAACGAATCTGTAGAATTAGCAAAAATACATGGACACAAGGGCACAGTAGGTTTTGTTAATGGAATTTTAAGAAATATTGATAGAAACAATAATAAGTTTCTAGAAATTAGAGAAAAAGACAAGTCCAATTATATCTCTATTAAATTCTCCCATCCAAAGTGGTTGGTGGACAGATGGATAAATGAATTTGGGGATGAATTTACTGAAAAACTATGTAGGGCAAACAATAGTTATTCTAAGCTAAACATAAGGGTTAATAGTCTAAAGACTAGTAAAAAAGAATTGAAGAATAAGTTGGAGAAGTATGGTTTTAATATTTCTGATGGAAAATATAGTGATGACATATTAATAATAGATAATCCTGTAAGACTTACAGAAACAGAAGAATATAAACTAGGTTATTTCATTATTCAAGATGAAAGCAGTGCCTTAGTTGGACAAATCATGGATCCAAAGGAAGGAAGTACAGTACTTGATCTTTGTAGTGCTCCTGGAGGTAAATCTACCCATATAGGTCAATTAATGAAGAACAAAGGAAGAGTACTTAGTATGGACTTCTATGAACATAAAATTAAGCTAATAGAAGAAAATGCAAGAAGGCTTGGAGTAGATATTGTAGAAACTTTTGTTGGAGATGCTACAAAATTTAATGAATCCTTAGTAAATATTGCTGATTATGTTTTAGTTGATGCACCTTGCTCTGGTTTTGGACTTATTAGAAGGAAACCGGAAATAAAATGGAATAGGAAAGAAGAAGATATAGAAGAATTAGTTAAAATTCAAAGAAGCATACTAAATAACGCTAAGGAGTATTTAAAAGTTGGTGGGATTCTAGTATATAGTACCTGTACTATAGAAAAGGAAGAAAATATTAAAATGGTAAATCAATTTATTGAAGAAAATAATAACTTTAGATTGGTTAATTTTGAAAATTTAGTTGATGGTTTAGAAAAAGAAGAAAGCTTAAAACAAGGTTTTATCCAATTGTACCCCCATATTCATAATACTGATGGATTTTTTATTGCTAAAATGATGAAAGAAAGATAGATATATAGTTGAATATTATGTATAATATAATATTAGGAAGCGCTGAGGTGATTTTTTGGATAAAGTAGAAATCAACAGTCTAACTTTTGATGAACTAAAGGAATTTGTTGTAAATTTAGGTGAAAAATCCTATAGGGGAGAGCAGATTTTTTCATATTTCCATAAGAATAAAAAGGTAGACATTGGAGAATTGCATCTATTGCCTAGGGATTTAAGAGAAAGCTTAAAAGATATAACAGAAGTTAGAAAGATGGATATATTTAAAAAATATTTTTCTAAAATAGACAATACAGTAAAATACTTATTTTTACTAGATGATATGAATATAATAGAAACAGTTGTAATGGAATACAAACATGGATATTCAATTTGTATCTCCACTCAAGTAGGGTGTAAAATGGGATGCTCTTTCTGCGCTTCTACAAAGGAGGGCTTAATTAGAAACTTAACTCCTGCAGAAATGGTTAATCAAATATACTTGGCCGAAAAGGATTTAAATATAAATATATCCAACATTGTATTAATGGGAAGTGGAGAACCCTTAGACAACTATGATAATAGCCTAAAATTTATTGATATAATCAGTCATTCAAAGGGTCACAATATTAGTTTAAGAGATATTACTTTATCAACTTGTGGCCTTGTTCCTAGAATATATGATTTAGCAGATGAAAACTTGCCTATTACATTATCTATATCTTTACACTCACCTTTTGATGAAGAACGAAGAAAGATAATGCCAATAGCTAGAAGGTACTCAATAGATGAATTGATTGAAGCATGCAAGTATTATGTCAATAAAACCAATAGAAGGATAACTTTCGAATATACTTTAATAGAAAATGTAAATGATCGGGATATAGATATTAAAGAACTAGGAAGAATTTTAAAAGGGGTAAAATGTCATATAAATTTAATACCCTTGAATCCAATTCGTGAATATAAAGAGGACAGGCCAAGTAGAAAAAACATAGAAAGAGTGCAAAGAGAGTTAATGAAATACAATATTTCAGTAACTATAAGACGAGAGATGGGTGGAGATATAAGTGCTTCATGTGGCCAATTAAGGAGATCTGTCACCCAAAATAATAAATAATAGATATCAATGGGGTGGTATTATGGTTAGTGGTGCTGTTTCTGACATAGGAAAAGCCAGGGAAAAAAACCAAGATGCTTACTATGCTTCCAAAGATTTGTCTCTTCCACTTTATATGGTTGCAGATGGAATGGGAGGTCACAATGCTGGAGAAATTGCCAGTTCCATGGCAATGAACATCATAAAGAATAACTTTTTGGAAAACAGGGACCTTTTGACTAGTAAAGAGATAATATTTGATTTAATAAAAAGGTCAATTGAAGAGGCAAATACAAAAATATATCTTAAATCCCTTGAAAATGAAGACTGTAGAGGAATGGGTACAACAATAACACTAGCCTATATTTTTAAGGATGAAATATTTATAGGCCATGTTGGGGACAGTAGAGCTTATTTGATTAAAGGAGATAATATTATTCAGATTACAGAGGACCATTCTTTTGTAAACGAATTAGTTAAAATAGGTAGTATAACTAAGGAAGAGGCAAAAAACCATCCTAAGAAAAATATGATTACTAGAGCAGTTGGATCTAGTAGCTTTATTGAGATGGATTTAATAGCTAGAAACTATGAGGAAAACGATATTTTGCTTTTGTGTAGCGATGGACTTTCCAATATGTTAAAGGAATTTGAGATTAGCCAAGTCTTTAATAAGGAAGAGGATATTCAAAAAGCCTGTGAAACATTAGCGTATATGGCTAATCAAAGAGGTGGCCTTGATAATATTACTGTAGTAGCTATTAAATTTAATTAAAAGAGGTGAAAAAATGATAGGCAAAGTTTTAGGTGGAAGATATGAAATAGTTGAGCAAATTGGCGGAGGAGGCATGGCCTTAGTATATAAAGCTAAGTGCAGGCTTTTAGATAGATTTGTAGCAATAAAAATCCTAAGGGAAGAATTTGTAAATGATGAGGAATTTGTTAAGAAATTTAGAAGAGAATCTCAAGCGGCAGCTAGACTGTCACACCCTAATATAGTAAATATATATGACGTTGGAGTTGAAGAAGATGAAAACAAACAGATTTACTATATAGTCATGGAATACATAAAGGGTAAGACTTTAAAGGAAATAATAAAAGAAAAGGGAAAATTATCAATAGATTTAGCAATAGATTATTCCTATCAAATTGCAGAAGCTTTACGACATGCACACAGTAATAGGATATTCCATAGAGATATAAAACCACATAATATTATGATTACAGATGATAATAGGGTAAAGGTTACTGATTTTGGAATTGCAAGGGCAGCCACTAGTTCAACTGTAACCACTAGCTCAAATGTACTAGGTTCTGTCCATTATTTCTCACCTGAACAAGCTAGAGGCGGATATACAGATGACAAATCTGACATATATTCCCTAGGCATAGTTATGTATGAAATGGTTACTGGAGTTTTACCTTATCAAGGAGAGAGCCCTATTACAGTAGCTTTAAAACATGTTCAAGAAGATATAGTACCACCTAGAGAACTAGAGGAAAGTATACCTGTTGGTTTTGAAAATATAATATTAAAAGCTGTTCAGAAAAAACAGGCTGATAGATACAGTAACATTGGTGATTTGATTAGGGATTTGAAGAAGGTTAAATTCAACAAAGAAGAACCTATACTAAACAATAATGATAACTTTGATTCCCATACTAAATTAATGCCAGCAGTCAACGTAGAGGATGATAATATGAGGAGCAAAAAAAATATAAAAAAGAAGAAAAAGAGAGATGGTACCCTTAAGGTCGTTTTCCTAGGTATTCTACTAGCTTTTTTATTGGCATTTAGTATATTTTTCGGTTATTATAAATTAAAGGATTATCTAGTAACTGAAGAAGTTGTAGTACCAGATATTATTGGTTTACAAGAAGCAGAAGCTAGGAAGAAAATTGAAGATTTAGGATTAAGATTTGTTGTTAAAGGAACAGGTAGAAATGATAATTTCAATCCAGGGGAAGTTATATATCAGAGTGTAGATGCAAATACTACTGTAAAGGTGGACTTTCCAATAGAAGTACTATTAAACGAAGGTGAAGCTTTAGTTAAGGTACCTAGTGGAGTTAATAGGGATATAAATGATGCAAGGGACCTAATGATAAATGCAAATCTTGATGTGGAAATCGAATATGAATATTCTGATACAATACCATTAGACGTTGTTATAAAACAAATTCCCGAAAGTGGTTCAGAAGTTAAACCAGGCTCTACAGTTACATTAGTAGTTAGTCAAGGAGAAGAAGTAAAATATGTCACAATGGAGAATTTAGTTGGCAAGAATATAGAAGAGGCAAAAAGAATAATTGAAGAACTAGACCTTGTAGAAGGGGAAATATCATATCAACCAAGTGAAGAGTATGAAGAGGGCATAGTGGTATGGCAAAGCTATGAACCTGGTACTGAACTAGAGACAAAAACAGCAGTTGATATATATGTAAGTAGTGGAATAGAAGAAAATACTGAAGAGGAAAATATTGATGGGGAAACTGGAGGAGAAGAAGTAGGTTCAACTGAAGAAACTCCTATTACTTTCACTTTAACACCACTTCAAGATAGGGAAGAAACATCAATAAAGATTATTAGAATTCAAGATGGAGTAAGTCAAGTAGTATACAATAAAAAACACAAAGCAAGTGATGGAGTTGCAATAATAACTTTAGAAGGTAAGGTTGGGGCCTTGTTTGAAATCTATTATGATGAGATATATCAAACTACTATTCCTAAAGAAGACTAGGGGGCTTATATGATTGAAGGAATAATTGTTAAAGGTGTTGGTGGCTTTTATTATGTAAAAACTGAAGAAGACATTATAGAGTGTAGGGCTAGGGGTATTTTTAGAGAGGAGAATCTAACTCCTTTAATAGGAGATAAGGTACTTATAAGAATCAGTGATGAAGATAATACTGGCTATATCGAAAAAATACAACCTAGGAAGAGTCAATTGATTAGGCCGCCAGTTGCAAATGTAACTCAAGTTATTATAGTAATGAGCATTAAGAAGCCTAATATAAATCCATGGTTACTAGACAAATTTATTGTAATGGCAGAAAGGGAAAATTTAAATATCCTTATATGTATCAATAAAATAGACTTGGATCCTGAAAAAGGGCAAGAATTAATAGATATATATAAAGATATTGGATACAATGTGATAGGCACAAGTGCAAAAGAAAAAATAGGCATAGATAAGTTAAGGGAGAATTTGAAAAACAATATATCAGTTTTTGCTGGCCCTTCTGGGGTGGGGAAATCATCACTTCTGAATGCAGTTAATAGGGATTTTAAACTAAAAACAGGTGATGTAAGTGCAAAAACAAGAAGAGGAAAACATACAACAAGACACGTTGAACTATTGGAATTAGACAAGACTGCCTATGTCCTTGATACCCCAGGATTTGGATCCCTACACTTAAATTTTATAGAAGATGTAATTGAGTTAAGAGATTATTTCTTAGAAATAAAAAGGTTTGGTTTAAATTGTAAGTTTATTAGTTGCCTGCATGAAAACGAACCTGACTGTGAAGTAAAAAGACAAGTAGAGTTAGGAAATATCCAAGAAAGTAGGTATAATAGTTACCTAGACTTTCTTCAAGAGATAAGAAAATTCAGGAGGTACTAAAATGGCTAAAATTGCCCCTTCTTTGCTGTCAGCAGATTTTGCTGATTTAAAAAGTGAAATAAGAAAAGTTGAAAATGGGGGAGCAGATTATTTACACCTAGACGTAATGGATGGTATTTATGTTCGAAATATAACTTTTGGAGCCCCTGTAATTAAGAAAATTAGAAAAATAACTGACATTCCTTTTGATGTACATCTTATGATCGATAGGCCAGAAAGGTTTATAAAGGATTTTGTAGATGCAGGTGCTGACATAATTACTGTACATCAAGAGGCTACAGTACATCTCCATAGAACAATACAGGAAATTAAATCCTATGGAGTTTTAGCTGGAGTTTCATTAAATCCTTCTACTCCTTTGGAGAATATAGAATATATCTTAGACGATATAGATTTGATTTTGATAATGACAGTAAATCCAGGCTTTGGTGGACAATCCTTTATTAGCCAAATGGACAGAAAAATAAAGAAAATGAGAAAGATTATTGATGAAAGAAATTTAGATATAATCTTAGAAGTAGATGGTGGAGTAAAATTAAACAACGCTAAGGATATATTAAATTGGGGCGCTGATTTATTAGTAGTAGGCTCTGACATATTCAATTCAGAAAACATAGAAAAACGAATAAAAGAATATAAAATGTTGTAATTCTTATATTGAACTGATATAATATATATAACTTAATAGTAATAAACACTAGGGGAGCCTTAGGGCTGAGAGGGGATTTATTCCCGACCCTTATTACCTGAACTAGATAATACTAGCGTAGGGAAGTGTGAGTATGTTTTCCTTTAAATGTACCCATTACCTACGCTGGTGATGGGATTAATAATTTAAAGGAGGACAGAATTATGAAGAACAGATTTAAGGTCAAAATGTTAGCAGAGGGTGGAATGATGATAGCTTTAGCTACAATCCTAAGCTATCTAAAGGTTTATGATGCCCCTATGGGTGGTTCAGTTACAGCTGGTAGTATGATTCCGATAATACTGTTTGCTATACGTTGGGGTATAGTACCTGGCCTGGCTATAGGAGCTTGTCATGGACTTTTACAATTTATTTTAGAACCTTACTTTTATCATCCAATTCAATTCCTATTAGACTATCCTCTTGCCTTTGGATTTTTAGGTTTAGCAGGGATAGCATTTCATATTAAAAATGACTCTTTAAACAAATATGTGAGTATGTTTTTATCCATCTTTTTAGGAATACTTGGTAGGATGATATGCCATGTTTTATCTGGTGTCGTATTCTTTGCTGAATATGCTGGGGATAAAAACCCATGGATTTATTCTATTCAATATAATGCATTTTATTTAGTGCCAGAATTAATTATTACTTCTATAGTAATATTTATTATTTGGAAACCTCTGCAAAGACTAGTAAAAGCAAAATAGAGGATTGATAGTGTGAAGGGATTAATTATATCCAGTGGAATTATTAATGATAATACCAGATTAAAAAAAGAAATAGACACATCAGATTTTATTCTATGTGCTGATGCAGGTGTGGAACACCTAATAGAATTAGATATTAAACCAGATCTAGTTATAGGTGATTTAGACTCTATTAGCCAATTGGGATTAGACTATATAAAGCATAATAATGTCCCTATCTATAAGTTTCCATCTATAAAGGATGATACTGATACTGCTCTTGCTTTAGAGTATTTAATAGAAAAGGGATTCGATGAAATTACCCTTATGGGCGTTACAGGTACAAGAATAGATCATACAATGGCCAACATACTATTATTAAATACTTTATTGGAAAAAGGAATAAAGGGCAAAATAGTAGATGGCCATAATATTATTCAATTAATAGATGATTATTTAGAGATTGAGTATATAGAAAATTCCTTTGTATCTATAATTCCTATAAATGAAGAAGGGCTTGAAGTATCATTAGAAGGCTTTTTCTATAATTTAAATAGGGAGATTATTAAATTTGGTTCTACCTATGGTATAAGTAATAAAATAATAGAAAACTGTGGAAAGATTAAAATTCATAAAGGAAAAGCACTAATATTTATCTCCAATGATTAAAACTTAAGGATTCTCCTTAAGTTTTTTTGTAACTTTTCTAATGTTAATGGAATAGAATGTAGTAAGCCATATTGGAGGTGTATTAGATGTGGAAATTCTATTATAGGTACCGCCAAAAAACAAAGAAGATAATTGGCTTAACCTTATGTGCAGTTGGCTTATTAATCATAGTAAATTTTTTGCCTATTGAGGTTATATTACTATTAATAGGCATAGGACTTCTAGTAATGGGAGGATTAATTTTAAAATTAAAATAAGGCTACCATCTATTTACTTGGAAGAATGGTAAGCCTTATTTGGATTTTTTGTATTATAATGCTCTTTCAACATAACCAGATCTTAAACATCTAGTACATACATTTACTCTTTTAGTCTCTCCATTTACAACTGCTCTAACTCTTCTAATATTTGGAGACCAGCTTCTTGAACTCTTTTTATTTGAGAAGGTAACCTTATTACCAAATACTTTACCCTTTCCGCAGATTTCACAAACTCTTGCCATGAAATACACCTCCTTAAAAGACAATAAATACAGAAGTTTATTTTCTCTTTTTTTAACAACACATTATATTCTAACATATCATTCCATAAAAATGCAACTAAAATGTATTATATTCTTGGAAAATACTTAGGATTTAGTTGAACTATTAAGTTATTTAGGGTAAAATAAAGTATGGATATTTTATTAGAGGAGGCGATTTTTTTATGCCAGCCAAGATTAAGAATCAACTTGGAAATATTAGTATTGAAGATAATGTTATAGCCACTCTTGCAGGTATATCAGCGATGGAAAGTTATGGTATAGTTGGTATGGCTTCTAAAAATGCCGCAGATGGTTTATTTGAGCTATTGAAATGGGACTCACTATCTAAGGGTGTGAAAGTTAATTCCAAAGGTGATTCATTAGTTATTGACTTACATGTAATTTTAGAATACGGAGTTAAGATTTCAGTAGTAGCTGAAAATATAATAGATAGGGTTAAGTTTAACGTGGAGAATTTAACTGGTTTTAAAGTAGACAAAATCAATGTCCATGTCCAGGGAATAAGAGTAGAAAAGTAGTTTAAGGAGGTACTATAATTGAAAATCGAAATACTAGATGGAGTAATGTTTAAAAAGGCTTTACTAGGAGCAGCTAATTTTTTAGATAAAAATAAGGAGGAAGTAAACTCTTTAAATGTATTTCCTGTACCAGATGGAGATACAGGCACTAACATGTCTCTTACAGTTAATTCAGCCATAAAACATGGACTTAACCTTGAAGATGATAATGTTTCAAAAATAGCTTCAGCTACATCTTATGGTTCCCTAATGGGAGCTAGAGGTAATTCAGGTGTTATTTTATCTCAGTTATTTAGAGGGTTTGCAAATGGTTTAGTAGAAAAAGATGAAGTAGACACTAAAGCACTTGCTAATGCTCTAAAACAAGCAGCAGATACAGCCTATAAAGCTGTAATGAAACCAACGGAGGGTACTATACTAACTGTTGCTAGGGAAATAGGTGATTTTGCCCTATCTATTTGTAGAGAAGAAAAGGACATAATTACCTTCCTTAAGAAGATAATAGATTACGGTAATATAGTATTAAATAAAACACCTGATATGTTACCAGTTTTAAAACAAGCTGGGGTAGTAGATGCTGGCGGAAAGGGTTTAATGTATATTATTACAGGTGCTTATAATGCTTTAGCAGGTATTGAAGATGTTCATGTTGAGGTTGAAGATTCTAAAGTTGGATTTGAAAGAACTGTTCATGAGGCACCATTAGATACTGAAGATATTAAATTTGGATATTGTACGGAGTTTATTATAAATTCTAAACATGGGGATATAGACATATTTAGGGAGGAAATATCTATTCACGGAGATTCTCTTTTGGTTGTAGGTGGAGAAGGATTAATTAAAGTTCATATTCACACCAACAATCCTGGTCTAGTCCTTGAAAAGGCCTTGAAGCTAGGAGAATTAACTGATATTAAAATCGATAATATGAGATATCAGCACGAAGAGATATTATTAAAATCTTCTGCCGAAGTAAAAGATATTGTAAGTGAAGAATCAAAGCAATACTCCTTTGTAGTAGTTTCTGTTGGAGAAGGAATTGACAAGGTATTTGAAGGTTTAAATGTAGACAAATTAGTTTCTGGCGGTCAAACCATGAATCCGAGTACTGAAGATATACTAAAAGCAGTTAGTGAAACTACAGGAGAAAATGTTTTTATACTTCCAAACAACAGTAATATTATTTTAGCTGCTGAACAAGCTAAGGAATTAAGTGATAAGAATGTTGCTGTTATTCCTACTAAAACTATTCCTCAGGGAATTTCAGCCTTATTTGCTTTTGATG
The DNA here is from genome assembly GCA_012728125.1 of Tissierellia bacterium. GTDB lineage: Bacteria > Bacillota > Clostridia > Tissierellales > Tissierellaceae > JAAYFT01. The sequence goes on from JAAYFT010000127.1 coordinate 60,273, forward strand.
AGATGCAATCCCTAGAAGAAAATGTAGAGAGTATGATAGAAGCAATTCAAGATGTAAAAACTGGTCAAGTAACTTATTCTGTAAGGGATACTGAGTATAACAATACAAAAATAAACAAAGACGATATTATTGGTATCGCAGAAGGTGAAATTGTAGCAAATGGTAAGGATATTAACTTAGTGTCATTGGAGCTTCTGGAAAATATGATAGATGAGGACACATCTTTAGTGACAATATTTTACGGTAGTGACATAGAAGAAGACATGGCCAAGGATTTGGAAAGTCAATTATCAGATAAATATGGTGATGTAGATATAGAATTAATTTATGGTGGTCAGCCAATCTATTATTACATCTTTTCGATTGAATAATGCCCTGCCTTTTGGTAGGGTTTTTTATAAGGTTTAGGTAAGTCCTATTAAGTATATTTTGATTAAAGGATTTATCCAACAAATATCAGGAAAAGCTTCCTAAGTCAAAATGGTCATTAGAAGCTTTTCTTTATATTAGCATATGGAGGAAATACTATGGAACATTTGTCTACGAACATACAATATTTAAAAGGAGTTGGCCCAAAAAGAGCGTCTAAGCTTAGGAAATTAGGCATTAATACCATAGAGGATCTATTATATTACATACCAAGGGATTATGACGACAGGACCCAATTCAAAACCCTTAGAGAATGTAAAATAGGAGAAAAGGCAAGCTTAGAAGTAGAAATCCTGGGTGAGGCAAATATAATTAGGCCCAGAAAAAATCTATCCATTTTAAAGATCCCTGTTAGGGATATTTCTTATAATGGTTATTTAGTTTGGTTTAATCAAGAGTTTTTAAAAAATAAGTTCTTCATTGGTGAAAGACTTGTTGTAAACGGAAAAATTAATAGAGTAGGTAGAGAGTTGCAGATTGTAAATCCTATTTATGAAAAAGTAGGGAGGAAGGAAAAAGTAGGTAGAATTATGCCTATTTATCCCTTGACTGAAGGGATTACAAATAATGAAATTATAAAATTAGTAGAAAATGCCTTGGAAAAATACTTATATAATGTTGATGAATTTTTACCAAAAGATATAATAGAAAAATATAATCTTATGAGAGTTCAAGATGCTATTTACAATATTCACTTTCCCAAGAGTAAAGATTTATTAGAAAGGGCTAAAAGAAGGCTATCTTTCCAAGAATTGTTGATTTTACAAATGGGATTATTCCTCATTAAAAATAAGAATTTGAATCATAAAAATGGTATTAGCTTCAAAAAAATAAATGAAGTAGATGAATTCATTGAGGGTTTACCTTTTAGCCTTACAAATGCTCAAAGGAAAGTGGTTAAGGAAATTGAAGAGGATATGGAAAAAGATGTTCAAATGAATAGGTTGGTACAAGGGGATGTAGGATCAGGCAAGACTGTTGTTGCTGTTATTGCAATCTTTAAGGCAGTAATGTCAGGTTATCAAGCTGTTATGATGGCTCCTACAGAGATATTGGCTTCACAACATTTTGAATCCTTAAAGAAGTTTTATAAGGGTTATGACATAGAGGTAGAACTACTGATAGGAAGTATACCACAGAAGAAGAAAGAGGAAATCTTGTCTAGGCTAAAAGATGGTTCCATAGATGTAATAGTTGGGACCCATGCCATAATACAGGATAATGTAGAATTTAATAAACTTGGCCTTGCAATAACAGATGAACAACATAGGTTTGGAGTAAAACAAAGAGCGGTTCTAACTCAAAAGGGTGATAATCCTGATATTATAGTCATGACAGCTACTCCAATACCAAGAACCTTAGCTTTGATTTTATATGGAGATTTAGACATTTCGATTATCGATGAGCTACCGCCTGGTAGAAAGGAAATTGAAACTTATGCAGTTGGCCCTGACATGATTAATAGGATAAATAAATTTATAGAAAAACAAGTTGTAGAAGGTAGACAGGCATACATTGTATGTCCTTTAATAGAAGAAAGTGATACTTTAACTATCAAAGCAGCTGAGGAATTATATATAAATTTTAGAGATAATATATTTCCAAACTTTAGGGTTGGTCTTCTTCATGGAAAAATGAAACCTAAAGAAAAGGATTATATTATGGAGGAATTTAAAAACCATAATATTGATATATTAGTATCTACTACGGTTATTGAAGTAGGTGTAAATGTACCAAACGCCAATATAATGGTTATTTATAATGCTGAAAGGTTCGGATTAGCCCAGCTTCATCAACTTAGGGGGAGAGTGGGAAGAGGTAATTATCAATCATATTGTATATTAATCAATGAAAGCAACAATCCTATATCTAGGGAAAGAATGAGGATATTACAAAGTACTACCGATGGTTTTGTTATTTCTGAAAAGGATTTGGAACTAAGGGGACCAGGTGAATTCTTTGGTACTAGACAGCATGGATTACCAGAATTAAAGATTGCAAATTTATTTACAGATATGGATATTTTAAAATTGGCACAAAAAGAGGCTATGGACATTATACAAAAAGATCCTAAATTGGAGAAGAGGAACTATCAAAAAATAAAAATGAGGATTCAACAGTTATTCAGTGGTTCAGGTAAAGAAATAGTTTTTAATTAATACTATTCAATTATTTACAATTTATGATAAAATACTATTGTATAAAGCATGAGGAGGAAAACATTGAGGGTTATATCTGGAACTAGGAAAGGTCATCGTTTAAAATCCCCTAAGGGTAGAAATATAAGACCTACGGAGGATAGAATCAAAGAGTCCTTATTTAATATACTAGGAGTTATAAGCAGCGAAGCCATCGTATTAGATGGCTTTGGTGGAACAGGCTCTATAGGTATTGAGTTTTTAAGCAGGGGGGCTAAGTTTTGTTATTTTGTGGACAATTCCACAGAGAGTATAAACTTAATACATGAAAACTTAACTCATACTAAATTCTTAGATCAAAGCAAGGTTATTAAAAGAGACTTTTTTGCAGCTTTGAAGTTTTTAAAAGGAGAAGGTATAAGATTTAATTATATCTATCTTGACCCTCCCTTTAGACAAGATGGATATATAAATAAATTATTGGAAAGCATTGACAGGGAAGAGATTTTAGCTAAAGACGGATTAATTATAATTGAACATGAATCTGAACTTTCAACTGAAGATGAGATTTATAGATTTATAAAGGTTGATTCAAGAAAATACGGTAGCAAGACTATATCATTTTATGAAGAAAAAAAGTAGGTGAAAGTTAATGAATGCAATTTATCCTGGTAGTTTTGACCCAGTAACTTACGGACATTTAGATATAATTGAAAGAGCAGCCAAAAAATTAGACCATTTAATAGTGGCTGTATTGAATAATCCTGCAAAAACAGGAGTTTTTACAATTGAAGAAAGAATAGACTTACTAACTGAGGTGACTAAACATCTACCAAATGTGGAAATAGACTTTTTTTCAGGTCTACTTTCTGATTATGCAGTTAAAAAAAATTGCTATACTATGATCAGAGGCCTTAGAGCAGTTTCAGATTTTGAATATGAAATGCAAATGGCCCTAGTTAACAGAAAGTTAAATCCTAAAATAGAAACGCTTTTCCTAGTATCTGATAGTAAATACTCTTTCCTAAGTTCTAGCATAGTAAAGGAAATTGCTCAATTACAAGGAAATTTTTCTTGCTTTGTTCCAAAGGTTGTAGAAGAAGCCCTTAAGAACAAATTTAAAGGAGGTTTATAGGATGGATATTTTAATGTTAATTGATGAAATAGAGGATATTGTAGAAGCAGGAACCTCAGTACCTTTTTCTGGAAAAGTGATGATAGATAAAGAAGAGGTACTAGAGATTATAAAGGAGATTAGAATTAAATTACCTGATGAGATTAAACAGGCTGCCTGGATAAAGGAAGAAAGACAGAGAATTTTAGCACAGGCACAAAAAGATGCAGATACCATGCTTAAGGAAGCTGAATATAAGCTTGAAGAATTAATTGAGGAGCAGGAAGTAATAAAACTAGCCAATGCCAGGGCGGAGGAAATAATTAATAAGGCACAATCAAATGCAAAGGATATAAGACTAGGTGCCCTAGATTATGCTGATAGTATCCTTGAAGAGACTCAGGAAAATTTAAAGAAACTTATTCAAGTATTAAATGATAATAGGAAGGAACTTAAAGGTAATTAGTATTTTTCCTTTAAGCCATTGAACAATAGGTATATAAAAATAGATAATAGTAAAATATACAAATTCAACATTAGGACAAGCTTTGCAGAATTAAATACTAAGGATATCCAATTAAGCAAGTTAAATTCACTATATAATTGGATATTATTAAAAAATGTGGGCTGTATATAATCTTTGTATTTTAAAGTATATAGTATGAAACCGAAAACAGATGATAAAAGACCATGGAAGAACTTTGAAATAATATAAAGCTTTCCATTTAAGTCTGTAGTATTTATGAAGCTTAGGGCCTGGCTATGAACTGAAATACCGCTCCAACCTATTACAAAATTTATGGCTAGGATTTTATACATAAGGTTAATATTGGCTTCAGCAATATTTTTACAACCTGTAGTCATTTCAAAAAAGCCAACTATAACACCTTTTAATAGTTGACTATCTATAGATAAAAGATTACTTATATTGATAAAAAACTTTTGAACTAAATTTATATTAAATAGGGTTTCTACTAATACAGAATAAAAAATTACTAAACCACCAATTATAAGTATTGAATCCATACTTTCTTTGACACTGTTAGTTATCAAAGAACCTATGGATTTTTTTGTTTTTAACCAGGATAAATAGGTATTTTGGATTTCTTGCCACAGATTCCTTTCCTTATTTTCAATTTTTATACTTCTATCCTTTGAATTAATAGACCCAATAAATAGGCCTATTACCAATATGGATAGATAATGGGGAATAATTATTAATGGAATTAGTTTTGAATCACCCAGCATACCTATACTAACAGCACCTAACATGAATAAAGGACCTGAAGTGCTAGAAAAACATATAAGCCTATTGCCTTCTGCTTTGGTAATTAATTTTTTTTCACGAAGTCTAGAGGTCAGTTTGGCACCTACAGGATATCCAGATAGCATGGACATTGCTATTGGGAAAGCCCCTTCACCAGGTACATTAAACAATGGTTTCATAAGAGGTTTTAAGAGTTTTCCAATAAAGTCTACAAAACCAAATCCTATTAGTATTTCAGATATAATAAAAAAGGGAAGTAGTGAGGGCAATAAAATATTAAGCCAAATTAATATTCCATCTTTTGCACTATTCAAAGAAAGTGCTGGATTAAGTACAACCTTTATTAGGATAGTAATAATTATAAATAAAAAAAACAACTTTAAAAAATCTTTATTATCTTCTGCTTTCGACTTCATCTTTATTCCTCCCATAGATAATGTATGAGAGAGTAAAGATTATTATGATTCTATTTTGTACGAATTAGAAAAGTCCTTCTTTTCAAATTAACAGAAGGACTATTGATCAATAAGTTTTGGAAAGGCTAGCTTAATTTATCATATTTCCAAAGGAGCTCTACTTATATATGGAGAAGTAAAGTAATCCATATTGGATACTGATTTACTGCTATTTAATCCAATGTAGAACAAATCCGTTGCTCTTTTATCATATAAGAGTATTTCTTCCAAGGCCTTGTTTTTAAAGTACTTGTAGTCTGCAAATTTAGTTATTATAGGCAAAGGGGATTTTTCCTTAATCCTATTTATTAAGATTAAACCCTTTTTATTAGCTCCTAATACCCTGATGTAAGAAGGATATTTTCCACTTAAATCTCTAAAGGTTTCCTCATCTAATTGGTTGAGTAATTGAATTAATATTCTTTGGATCCTAGTTCTCGGATATCTTTTTGAAACAGCCTTTTCTACAATTATTTTAATATCATTATATTTGTTACTAAAATCTATTAACCTGTTTTCCAGTCCCTGCTCAATATCCATATATTTTTTAAATTTTTCCTTATTAATTGTTCTTAATAGGTAAAGAAATATTTGATTATAATTTTCAATATAGTTATAATTATAATGTTGGTCAAAAAAATCTTTTAAATGATAATATGATTCCTTAGGCAGAAAGTCCTTTACAGAACTTAAACTTTTATTCTTTATTGAGTGCCTAATGGCAGTGGCACTGGCAAAGCCTTGGCCAATATTTTCATCATTATAATTGCTACCAGCTCTTTTTATGGTTATTGGTTTTATTTTAGAGCCTATTTTTTTTAAAGCTTTTAGATATTCTATACCTAAGATATTATTAGAGTTATTCAATATGGCTTTAATATTGTATTGAACATTTGGAGAATACTTACTAATATATTCTTCTAAGGCATTACTTCTTGCTACAGCAAAGGAAGTTCCAACAGATAGATGGTATTTAAGCCTATTTCTAAAAAAAAGTGGTTCTTTGATTAATATGTCAGCTATATCCTGTAGGGGCTCTATTTCACCTAATTCACTGCCAAAGGATATATAGTCAACAATATTCAGGCTATCCATTAATTTTATGCCCCCATAGGCAAATAGTTCTGCACTTTGGGTAGCATATATAAAAGGTAATTCAATTAACAAATCTACACCATTATCAATTGCCATTTTAGCCTTAGTCCATTTATCGACAAAGGAAGGTTCACCTCTCTGAACAAAGGAGCCACTCATTATGGCGATTGAAAAATTTGCTCCAGTTATCTTTTTTGATTGATCAAGGTGGTATTTGTGACCAAAATGAAAGGGATTATATTCAGTAATAAATCCAATGACAGTCATATTTACCTCCAAAATAGTTTTTACTTAATTATATCATGTTGATTTTTTAACATAAATATAATATCATAAAAATAGGGAAAATAACAATTAAATAGGAGGAAAAAGTATGAAAATTCTTGTAATTAACTGTGGCAGTTCGTCACTAAAATATCAACTTTTAGATATGAATGGTGAAAAATTATTATGTAAAGGACTAGTTGAAAGAATTGGTATCGAAGGTTCTAGAATAAAACATGATACAACTGGTAAGGATAGAGTTGTAATAGAAGAACCAATGGAAAACCACAAAGTTGCTTTAGGTTTAGTATTAAAGGCATTAGTTGATGAAAATCACGGTGCAATAAAATCTATGGACGAAATAGGAGCAGTTGGCCATAGGGTTGTTCATGGTGGAGAGACATTTTCATCTTCTGTTATAATAGATGATGAGGTTATGAAGGTATTATACGAATGTGCTGAATTAGCACCTTTGCATAACCCACCAAATATAACAGGTATAGAAGCATGTAAAGAATTAATGCCAAATACTCCAATGGTAGCAGTATTCGACACAGCTTTCCATCAAACTATGGAACCAGATAACTATATATATCCAATACCTTATGAATACTATGAAAAA
>JAAYFT010000128.1 GCA_012728125.1 Tissierellia bacterium
AAGTCCATTTTAGACCTTGGCCTAACTTTAGAGTACTTAGAAACTAAGGGTGTCCCTGTAGTTGGATACCAAACTGAAGAACTGCCAGCCTTCTATACTAGGGAAAGTGGCTTTAAGGTCAATTATAGAATGGACAGTCCTCTTGAAATTGCCAAGGCCTTGAAGGCAAAGGAAGAATTAAATTTGAAGGGTGGCATGGTAATTGCTAATCCTATCCCTCATGAATACTCAATGGATAGTAAGCTTATTTCAAAGGCCATAGATGATGCTGTAGAGGAAGCTAATAAACTAGGTATCAAGGGTAAAGATACTACACCTTTCCTTTTAGATAAGGTTCAGAAGATTACTGAAGGTAAAAGCCTTGAAGCAAATATTCAACTTGTTTACAATAATGCTAAATTAGCAGCACAGATTGCTAGTGAATTATGTAAGCTATAAATCTAAAGGAGTATCAGTATTATACTGGTACTCCTTTATTATTTAAATATATTTGCTGCCTTCCCTTACACTTAACTTAGATAACTGATTATTGTCTATGAAACCTCTTACCCAATCTTTATTTGTTTTTGAATATTCCCTAAGGGCCCAGCCAATTGCCTTATTGATGAAAAATTCATCAGTATTGGCATTTGTTAATATGGCTTTTTCTAGAAATTTAGTATCTGTTTTTTCCTTATACTTTAACTGAAATATGATAGATATACGGTTTAACCAAATATTATCTGATTCCATCCATTTTAATATGGTAGTTTCCTTTACTTCCGGATATTTCATAGCAATATGACCAACTATAGAATTTATGGAATCCACACTGTCCCACCAGGATTTTGTAGTTATTAACTTTTCAATTTTATCCATGTCCTCAGGTGTAAATAAATCTACTACTTTAGCCATATATCCTATGGCTAGGTATTGAAACTCCCTTTCTGGAAGTTCATAGCATTTAAATATAAAATCCCAATCTATTTCCTTATCCTTTTTCCTCTCCTTTAAAAACTCCTTAGCTAAGGCTGTTCTCTCAGGCTTTTTCAAGCCTAAAAAAGGAAACTTATTTTTCATATATTTAGCCATAGGAACTGCTTGTTCTTCATTTCTATTATCATAAAAAGATTGAATAACATCCATTTATATCATCCTTTCATTATTTGCCACATATTACTAATTATATTCGTCATTGAGGGGTTCTGTGGCTTTAGAGTTCTTTATACAAACAATGTACTGAAAGAAATCCACAACCTTATCTTCCAACGCCTTTCCAGTAAAAGTACTATTCATTGGCAATTGAAATAAAGGAGAACCTTTGCTGTTTAGTTTATAAATGTTCATATTGCTGCTTGTTAAATCATTTGCCACCTTGAATATTTGAGGAATAAAATCTAATTCACTAGTAGAATATGTTCTGTTTTCCACTGTACTCATTCGCTGGCAAGCATCGTAGAAGTATGCAATGGTTAAGATTTTACCTTTATATTTAGATTCATCACTATTTAAATGGGCTCCAAACCACATTACTTCATCTTCCTTACTTTGAAAAGCATGATTAAGCCCCCATTGGCCATAGTATTTGCCCTCTGGTAATTCATTTAGTAATATTATGAAATTTTCATATATCATTTTATCTCTAGTATTATTCCATTGGTATTCATTCCAATCCCTATTATAAGCTTTTGCAGTATTTAGTACATTTAAGTTTACAAATTTAAAGCCAGTAAAATTATCTCCAAGATATTCCCTATATATATTTTCCTTTTCCTCCATATCCTTAAGTAACTTTCTTGAATGTGTCACTGCAACACTACTATAAGAATGATTATAATTATTTAATATATCCTTTATCTCTTCTACGTTTTCTTTGATTTCCCCTGGCACTTCCCTTTCTGGCAATACATCTACTAAATATCTATATGCATTGTCAATTTGATGTTCGATATCTACTCCTACTACCCTGATCCTTTTATCTACTGGTAGAGTTTTATTGTATTCGTATAGTTTCCTCCAATGATTGTAATTATCTTTGTTCCATTCATAGGTTCCCTTTAGGGATTTGTACATTTCCTCTAAAATATTTAGATCCCCAGTATCTAAATATTTGTTTATAAAATAGGCATGACTATAACCTAATTCACATAAATAATATTTAAAGTCTGTTTTTTCCTTAAAATACTTTAAAAACTTCCACCTTAACTCTTCATTGGCCTTAACTCCATGAAGTTCCCCTGTAAAAAATATTTCCTTACCTTCAAGGTCAGAATCTAAGATAGACAAATCTGTAAATTCTATATCATCTTCCAGATTTACAATGGTGTAATTGTTGAGTAAATACTCCTCTAGTATTTCATACTGGCCCCCTGGCAAGTCCCAATTTACTTCTGAACTATCTAATAAGTTCCCTATTATATTACTTCCTATGGCAACTACAACTAAAATTAAAAATATTTGTATCCAGGTTTTAGCTTTCCCCAATACTTTCAACCCCTTTAGAATATTTCACTACAATTTTCTCTACTCAAACCAATCATTGATTATTGGAATTATATTATATACTGGCTCTTCATATGGATGAACTTTTCTTATGGC
>JAAYFT010000129.1 GCA_012728125.1 Tissierellia bacterium
AAGCGTAAACTGCAGTAGTTTGCATAGCTGTTCTTTCATTCACTGTTTTTCCACTTGTAGTATTTCCAAAGAAAAAACTATAAGTATTACCAAAGAAACTATTCTTAGGTTCAGCCCTTGATTTAAAAAGCTTTGAAATTATTTTTATTATAATCACCTCCTGAAAATGGGCATGAAAAAAGCACCTTCGATTTAGAAGATGCTAAATTCTACTTTAATCTGTATAAATAAATGCTTTTACATTCAAAGTTTCATCATTACCAGATACTTTGATATGATCATCGTGTATATTTAACTTCCAGTGTTCTTTCGAATTCTCTGTATACTGCATACAGCTTTCTATAAGCAAAGGTTTTATATCTACCCAATTTACCATTAATAGCTTTTGTCCTTCAAGTCTAAAGATTATAATAGCGTTATCATAAGATTCCATTAGTTCATATTGAACAAGAGTTATCACAACCCATCCTGCATCTATAGTTTCATGGTATTTGGATAGAGGAGTACAAAGGATTATGCTCTCTCCATTTTCTAATGTTGATTCAAACATTATCTTCTTACCTTTAATTAGTTTATACTCATTACCTGCAGCTTCTGAAGCTACTTTTAAAACCTTTTCGAGTCCAACTATGTTTTTATCCATTGCCCCAGCCCCCTATAGTTAATTGTTACTTATATTATATCAATAACTAGCGTAACTGGGTTTGACAAATATAATTGTCAAGTGATGTTGCATTTTTCAAAATCACTTTTATTACTATATTCCTGAATATATAATTTAAATAACTTTATCTTGATCTTTCCATTATCTCGTTAAGCGATTCATTCTTCTTATCTTCATCTATCTCATATGTGAAGATAATTTTATCTCCTTTAATTTTATAAAATTTACTAGTTTCTAATGTTTTTAATCCTAGTTTTTTATGATAGTAATTATAACCTCTTATAATCTCTGCTCTAAGTGCATTTTCTACATCAACTTTCATAATTGTTGAGTTTAAATATCCATCAGTAGTTTCATTATACTTATCTTCTATATAAATCAATACTTGGTACATACTTAATAATGTGAATAACTCTTTAGATGCCAATCCAATATTGACATTATCTAAGACTTTTAAGAATTCCTTTCTATCTAAATTTAAGATTGTTTCAGTTGTAAAATTTACTTCATATCCATAATTATTTTCCGATGTGCCTAAGCCTTTATATGTCCTCTTCTCTCTTACTAATTCAAGTATAGGAGTTTTCTCTATATCTCTTTCAAATCTATTTACAAAGCAAAATAATTCTTGTTTTATCAAATACTGAAATAGAGGTGCATAAACCTCTCTTAATATTTTTTCATTTACCTCTTTATTTTTAGTTGAATAATATTTATATAAACCAGCTATGGCACCTCCTACAAGAACAATGGTCTGAATTATGGGTAGTCCATATTGAATAATCCAATCGAAACCACTAACAGGGTTAGTTGATTGCTCTAGATATTTTATTCCAAGTTCTATTAATTTTCTCAAACTTTCCATGTAGCCCTCCAAGTTTAGCTTTTTATGGTGATACATCATAATTATACCATATTTTTTCTTATCTACTATATTATCAATATCCCTCTCTCATCATACACACTTCCAGCATTTCCTTTATTCCTTATTGCTCTATCAAGTGCCATTATGGTAGCAACTATACCATCTATTTTCTCTGTACTTTTTTCTTTATCAGGTTTGATATTTCCTGCAGGGTCTGTCTTTACATACACATTATCCATCATCCACCTTAATACTAGATTACCACCATGGGCTATTCTCTTTTCAAGTGTTAACTTCATCAGTTCTTTAGTAGGTGGGCTCATATCCTTATATCCTTGTCCAAAAGGTATAACTGTAAAGCCCATGTCATCTAAGTTTTGAGT
>JAAYFT010000017.1 GCA_012728125.1 Tissierellia bacterium
TAGTCCCTATAATGTCCGCCTTTAGAGGCTTTTATCAGGGACACCAGCTAATGGTGCCCACAGCCATATCCCAGATAGCAGAACAATTCTTTAGGGTGGTAGTTGGACTAGGCCTTACATACTTGTTGCTAAACAAGGGTATTCCCGTAGCTGCTGGAGGTGCATCCTTTGGTGGATCAGCAGGTGCCCTAGCAGGCTTAATAGTAATAGGATTAATTTTTGTTCAAAAAAGACAGGACATTAAAAAGGAATTAGACTCAAGTGAAACTTTAGAAGACTATGAAATTAGGAATATTATTAAGGATTTACTTACTATTTCTATACCAATTACTATAGGTGCTGCTGTTGTACCTATAATGGACTCCATAGATGTGGTTGTAGTTTTAAAACGCCTTCAGTTTATCGGATATAGTGAAGAACTGGCCAATGCCCTATATGGTAATTTAAAGGGGATGGCATCTACCTTAATCAATTTTCCTCAAGTTCTTTCAGTAGCTATAGCCATGAGTTTGGTACCTGCTATTTCAGATGCCAATGCCAGGAGAGATAGAAGGGAAATTGAAAATATAACTTCTTCCGGTATCAGGATTACATTATTAATAGGATTACCTGCTGCCTTTGGATTATACGTCCTTGCAAGGCCAATAATAGCCCTATTATATTTCAAAAATGATATGGCAACTATAATAAATACAGGTAATATCTTATCCATATTATCCTTTGGTGTAATATTTTTAACCTTAGTTCAAACCCTATCGGCAGTCTTACAAGGCTTAGGAAAGCCCATAATTCCAGCCATAAACCTATTTATAGGAGCCATATTTAAAGTTATATTATCCTATACCTTAACAGCAATACCTGAAGTTAATATTTACGGTGCTGCCATATCTACAGTAGTTGCTTATGGTGCCGCATCCGTATTGGATTTATATAGTGTAAAGAAATATGCTAAAATTAAATTAAGTGTTAAAGATATATTTATTAAGCCATTTATTTCAGCAGTGGGCATGGCTATAGTTGCATTTTTAAGCTATACTTTCCTAATCAATATAATAGGTGGAAAACTAGCTACAATAGTAGCCATATTGGTTGGAGTTATTATTTATGGAATTTTATTAATAGTTACTGGCGCTATTACAAGTGAAGATTTAAGCCTATTACCAAAGGGTAAAAAAATAGGTGAGAAACTAGAAAGGTTTAAACTAATCAAATAATCTAAATAAGGAGAAGTACTATGGGAAAAATCTATGTAATAGGTCTTGGACCCGGAAGTATTGATTCCTTGACCTTAGGAGCACTTGAAAGGATAAATTCAGGAGATAAAAATTTTTTACGGACAGAAAAACATCCTACTGTCCAATATTTTAGGGAAAAGAATATTCCTTATAAATCATATGATTATTTATATGAAAGTGAAGAGGACTTTAATCAGGTATATACCAAAATAGTAGAGGACCTAATTAAAGAAGCTGAGAATTGTGACATTAACTACTATGTACCCGGCAATCCATTGGTAGCTGAAAAAACAGTTGAGCTACTAATGGAAAGGGGTTTAGAATTGGAAATCATATCTGGCATGAGTTTTATTGAGCCAGTAATAGAATTAGTCCGTAGAGACCCTATAAATGGTTTAAAATTAGTGGATGGGACTGACTTTAGTAGCTTAGTTGTGGATATAAATTATGACCTACTAATTACTCAAGTATATAATGAGAGGATATTATCTGAGGTAAAGATTGTCCTATCAGAAATATATGGAGATGAGCATGAAGTTTACTTAATCCATAGTGCAGGGGTTAAAGATGAGGAAGAAATTCACCTAATTCCTATCTATGAATTGGATAGAGACAACAAAACAACGGCTTTAACTAGTATATATGTCCCAAAAGTGGATAAAATAAGCAAGAAAGTATTTGATTTTAGCGATTTATTAGGTATAATGAAATTACTAAGGTCAGAAGATGGATGTCCCTGGGATAGAGAGCAAGACCATAAATCCATACGACAATCTGTTATTGAAGAAGCCTATGAGGTTGTGGATGCAATTGACAAGGGTGATATTGATGGGCTTATTGAGGAACTAGGTGATCTACTACTTCAAGTAATTTTTCACAGTCAAATTGCTGAGGAAGAAGGGGACTTTAATATATATGATGTAATGTCAACCTTAGGCAATAAATTAGTTTACCGACATCCCCATGTTTTTTCAAAAAAAGATGTGGAAAATGCTGATGAAGTAGTATATAATTGGAATATGCTAAAATACTCAAAAAGAAATATCACCAAGTTCACCGATAAGCTAAAGGACATACCAAAACTTCCTGCCCTTATGACCAGTTATAAGATCCAAGAAAAAGCAGCAGAAATTGGATTCGATTGGGAAGACATTAATGGGCCTTTAAATAAGATAAAGGAAGAATATAAAGAAGTAGTAGAAGCCATGGAAAAATATGAACCAAGCCATGAAAAAATAGAAGATGAAATTGGAGATTTACTATTTGCCATAGTTAATCTATCAAGGTTTTTAAATATAAATCCTGAAGTAGCCTTAAATAGGACAATTAATAAATTCATTAACAGATTCGAATTTATGGAAAAGGCCATAGAAGGTTCAGGGAAAAACTTAGAGGACATGACCTTAGAGGAAATGGATAAGTTGTGGGATAAATCCAAGCTACATAAAATTCGCTAGGATTATAGTGGATTTTAATCACTAATGAATTATTAATTTTTAATAATTAATAATATAAACAATGAGGAGGAATCAATTATGAACAAAGCTAAATTAGTAGCTAGTATGGCTGAGAAAAGTAACTTAACTAAAAAAGATGCAGAAGCTGCATTAAATGCATTCATTAAATCAGTAGAAGAATCACTAGAAAAAGGAGAAAAAGTACAACTAGTTGGCTTTGGTACTTTTGAAGTAAGAGAAAGAAAAGCAAGAGAAGGTAGAAACCCAAGAAATCCAGAAGAAGTAATAAAAATACCAGCTTCAAAAGCTCCAGTATTTAAAGCAGGAAAATCATTAAAAGAAATAGTAAATAAGTAAAAATCAGGTCTTAGACCTGGTTTTTTAATAGGAGGAACTTATGAGAATAGATAAATTTTTGAAAAACTCAAGGATTATTAAAAGGAGAACTGTAGCTAAGGAAGCATGTGAGCAAGGGATAGTTTTTATAAATGGCAAGCAAAGTAAACCAGGAGATGAAGTTAAAGTTGGAGATATAATCGAAATTAACTTTAACAAGCCTTTAAAGGTTGAAGTCCTAGATGTATCCGATAACGTAAAGAAAGAAGATTCTAAAGAATTATATAGGGTTATTGATTAAGACTTTGTAATAAAAGTCTTTTTTTTTACATAAATATTAATAGAATAGGAGGGATGATAATGACTGAAAATAGGGTTAGATATAGAAATCAAAATATCATAGTTGAAGATAGAGAGAATATGACTGTTACAGGGGTAGAGCAGGTTGAAAGTTTTAACGAAAATACTATAGTACTTACTACAATAAAGGGTGGTATGATAATCAAAGGTGAAGACTTGAATATCTCAAAATTAAACCTTGATGATGGAAATGTGAAAATACAGGGAAAGATAAATGGAATAAACTACTCTAATAAAGAGACTCCTAAAAATATAATGGGAAAACTATTTAAGTAATTTAAGGAGAAAATTATGGATACAACCTTGTTATTGGAGTTTCATATATTCTTATCTACTATATATGGTGGCTTGATTGCTGGCTTCATTTATGATATCTATAGGACTATAAGATACTATTCTAAGCCTAGGAAGTTTTTGACCTATTTAGGAGACCTTTTATTTTGGACAATAACAGCTTCTATATTTTTTATTATTTTAATAAGAAATAACTGGGGAGAAATAAGAGGTTACACTTTAATAGGCTTTTTTCTGGGTATAACTATATATATTAAGTTATTCAGTAGATTTATCTACCTGCTTTGCCTTCAAGTAGGAAAGTTTATAAAGGGATTTATAAATAAAGTACTATCCATAGTTTTTTATCCTTTTAGAGTACTTAAAAAGACCACCCCAATATTTAAAAAGATCAGGAAGATTCCAGTGGAGATGTTTAAAGAGATAAAAAAACATAAAAGAATAATTTCATCAAAAAAATAAAGGAGTTTTTCAATTTATGTAGTATATTATACTTAGGTGGTGATTTTATGGCCAAAAGAAGAAGGAAAAAGAAACTAAAGCTGGGAAGAATCCTCATTATTTTATTCATGCTATATATTGGCTTTACACTTCTTAATCAAAGTAAATTAATGAATGAATTAAAGGGTAAAAAGGAAAAAATAGAACTAGAAATTCAAACTTTGCAGGTTGAGATTGATAGTTTAAATGAGGAAATAGAAAATAGTGATTCATTACAATTCGTTGAAAAAATAGCTAGAGATGAATTGGGAATGGTAAAGCCTAGAGAGATAATTTACATAGATAAAAATAAGATTAAAAAGCCATTTTTTGGACTTAGAAAAAAATAGAATTAATTGACAAGAGTGGCTTTCTAATATATACTGATTTTAGAAAACATTTTTAAGGAGGAATTATTAGTTTATGCCATTATCTGTAGGAGAAGTGGTTGATGGCACCGTTACTGGTATAACTAATTTTGGTGCTTTTATCCAACTACCAGAAGGAAAAAGTGGACTTGTTCACATCTCAGAAATATCTCAAGACTATGTGGAGAAGGTATCCGATTGTCTTAAAAAGGACCAAAAAGTAAAGGTAAAGGTTTTATCGATTTCACCAGATGGAAAGATCAGTCTATCTATTAGGCAGGCAAAACCTAAGAATGCTCAACCTATTGAAATTGAATGGAACAAAATTGATGAAAAACAAAGGTATATGTCCTTTGAAGACAAACTAAATAAGTTCTTAAAGGACAGCAGTGAAAAACATGATCAACTGAAGACAAGGGATAATAGAAGAAGCAACTATAGGCAAAAAAGAAACAATGGTTTCGATTATTAAAACCGGTAGCACCGGTTTTTTTTATACCCTTTTTCCTTAAGTTTTATCAAAATTCTACATCTAATTCAAAATATTTCACTTAAGGCTAGAAACTTTGAAAAAAACTAATTTTTATTTAAAGTGAATTAGTTTAACTTGTCCTAAGGAAAACTTAAGGTTATAGTAAATGAAATTGATTTATGTCTGAATTTTTTTTGTTGAACAACTATGGTTTGACAAATTATTTTTCACTTCTTTGTTAGTATCAACATTGTAAAAAATGATGATAAAACATAGGAGTGATCATTATGATGAAAGTAGAATCTTTAATAGGCAGGAAAAATTGGTATGATCTATGGCTTAGGATAGAGAAAGAAACAATTATTACAATTCTCATAGGTCTTACCCTATCTAGGGCAAGTATATTTAAGGATTTAACTCCATTTGGTTTTGCTTATCTTAGTGCATATATAATATCTAAGGGATTAAGTATTCCACTGTTGCTTTCTGTAGCCATTGGAACCATAAGTTTAAATGGCTTCCAAGGCATAGGCTATTTGTTTGCATATATTTTGGTTCATATACTATTTGCTATTATAAAAGAAGAAAAGGCTTATTCCTTGATAAAAGCCTCCCTAGTCACTTCTATAATATTCTTGCTTAGTAGAGCTGTGGGACTATTACTGGGGAAAACGGTATTCATCTATGATCTATTTATGATTTTCTTTGAAACTATAATGGTATTTACATTTAGCTATATATTTTCCTTTAGCCTTCCCATAGAAAAAGTTAGGGGAACTAATATAGGTAATGAAAAGACCATTTGTTCCTTTATTACTTTGGCTTTAGTATTGTCTGGCATGAGGGACTTTGCCATAATAGGCATTCATATTAAAAATGTAACTAGTATAGTTCTAATACTAATATTATCTTTTAATCAAGGAGCCTTCATTGGCGGTATTACGGGAACAGTACTGGGAATGATATCCTATATATCTCACCCAGAAATGCCCTTTATAATAAGCATACTGGCTGTTGGGGGTTTATTGTCAGGTATATTTAAGGACTTGGGAAAAATAGGGGCCATTTTAGGCCTAGTATTAGGCAATGGGATCATGTCCTTTTATATAAACGGACTAGGGATAAGCTTTATATCCTATAAAGAGCTGATATTAGCGTCAGTTGTTTTTCTATTGACTTCAAAGAAGGTCAATGAAAAAGTAACTGAAGTCTTTACTGTAAATTATAATTTACGCAAGGACTATAACCAGAAGAGGGATGAAATAGTAGCAAAGAAATTACATAAGATGGCTGAGCTATTTGAAAGCCTAAGTATTACATTTAAACAAACAGCAGATGAAGGAGAATATTATTCTACGGGAGAAGTCTATGGCTTAGTAGATAATATAGCCAATGATGTTTGTGTAAACTGCTCTAAATATGATAGGTGTTGGAGCCGAAATTATTATAGCACTTATCAAAAATTCTTCAATATAATTGGCTTAGCAGAAATCAAAGGAGGGAGAAACAAGGCAGTTTATACTGAAATAGACAAGTTCTGTATTAGGCCTATGGAAATGTTAGATAAAGTAGATAGGGCCGTAGAGAGGCTAAAACTTAATGAAAGCTGGAAGAACAAATTAAAGGAAAATAGGATCCTATTATCAGAGCAATTAGATGGTTTCAGTAAGGTAATAGAAAGAATTGTATCAGATATTTATGAAAAGCCAAGTTTCAATGAAGAGCTGGAACAAAATATATATAAAGAGTTGAGAAACAATAGGATAGATTTAAGTGAAGTAGCTGTAGCACAGATTGGGGAAGAAAATTTAGACATATTTGTAGATTTAAATAGGGCTGTAAAATCCGATGAAAAAATTATGAAAATTATATCTCAAACCTTAGAAGCACCTGTTGTTAGGGAAAGCCAAAACACCAATTCAAAGAGATTGAGATTTAAGCTTTTAAGACACAACAGGTATAGTGCAGTGACTAAAGTGGCAATGGCTGCCAGCTTAGACAATAAAATATCAGGTGATAGTTATACCTTTGGTGAGATGGAAAATATACATTTTGCAGCCATAAGTGATGGAATGGGTGTGGGTTCGAAGGCCAATAGGGAAAGTAAAATAGCCATATCATTATTGGAAAGGCTGATGGAGGCCAATGTAGACAAAGAGCTGACATTAAAGACCATAAACTCTGTACTTAGGGCCAAATCAAGTGAAGATGTTTTCACGACTTTAGACTTGGGATTAATAGACTTATATTCAGGCAAATTCCAGATGATAAAAACTGGAGCCCCAGCAACCTTTATTAAAAAGAAGGACAGGGTAGAGGTAATCAACTCCAGTTCCTTACCTGTGGGCATGTTAAAGGAAGTAGATTTTAATGTATATGAGGAATATATTGAAGATGGAGATATTATCATTATGATGTCCGATGGTGTCTTGGATTCCTGTGACAATATGGGCAAGAGGGAAATATGGATGAAGGACCTTATTATGAACTTAGATAGCATAAACCCTGAAACCATAGCCAATGAAATCTTAAATAAGGCTAGAAGTCTTGCCACAAACAATAGGGATGATATGACGGTATTGGTGACCAAAGTGTGGAAGAATGTTTAGGAAATCCACAACTCACGATGAATAATGCACAATTTAAGGGTCGATTTATTGTCGACCTTCTTTTATGTTAAAAATATATTAATTTAACCTAAAAATTTGTTGATAATTAAGCTATAATATATATATTGAATAAAAGATTAGGGTGATTATTTTGGAAAAAAAGGTATTGGCTGCAATTAAGAAGTACCAATTGATTGAAGAAAATGATCATATTGTTGTAGGAGTTTCTGGGGGACCTGACTCCATGGCCTTGCTCTATTGCCTATTGGAGGCTAGAAAAACTATACCCTTTAGCATACATATTGCCCATGTAAACCATGGAGTAAGGGGAGAAGAGGCAAGGAGTGACCAAGTGTTTGTAGAGAGGATTTCAAAGGAATTGGCCTTGCCATATTATACAAGAAATGTTAATATGATTGAATATGGCAAGGAAAAGGGCATAACTGCTGAAGAGGCAGGTAGGGAATTAAGATATGGGTTTTTTAGAGACATATTAAGGAGTCTAGGCAAGGGGAAAATCGCAGTAGCCCATAATATGAATGATCAAGCAGAGACTTTACTTATGCGAATTATGAGAGGAACAGGCCCCGATGGGCTGAAGGGGATGGATTACAAATCTAATGATATAATTAGGCCTATTTTGGGTATAGATAGAAAGGAAATTGAAGACTATATTGAAGAAAAAGGGATAGAAACCGTATTAGACAAAACAAATTTACAGCCAATCTATAGTAGAAACAAGGTCAGGTTAGAGTTGATACCCTATATTGAAGAAAACTTTAATCCCAATATAATTAATACTCTTTGGCGAATGTCTAGGATTTTTTCACTAGATTTAAATTTTTTGGAAGAACATACTAAGATAAAATTTAAGAATATGCTGAAAAGTCGTGACAAAAATAGTATAATCTTACATGGGAGCAAATTTTTGGAGGAAGATAGAAGTATCCAACAAAGAATTGTAAGAAATGCTATTTTAGAAATAAACAATTCATTACAGGGTATAACAGAAAGCCAAATAGGAGGTGCAGTAGATCTTTTATCTAACCTTCAAACTGGAAAGGAATTTCATCTTTCCAATAACATAGTGCTAAGGATTAATTATGATGAGATTATCATCGAAAAATCCAGGGATAGAAAACAAATAGAATACTCATACCATATTGATATCCCTGCTTCCATAATTTTAGATAATGGATACCATTTTGAAACTAAAATACTTACTAAAGATGAGAACTTTATAATGGAAAAAACAAAAAATATTAAATATTTTGACTATGATAAGGTAAAAGGGAAGATAAAAATAAGGAACAGAAGAGACGGGGATAGGTTTACACCCTTTGGAATGAAAGGTAGTAAAAAACTAAAAGACTATTTCATTGATGAGAAAGTACCAAGAGATTTAAGGGATAGGATTCCTCTTGTAGTAGATGAAGAAAATATCCTATGGGTAGTAGGTTATAGAACTAACGAATTATACAAGGTAACTGAAGATACGAAGAGGATTCTATCAATATCATATAAATTGCTATTATAATATAAGGAGGAGTTAAATGGACCACTTAATTAAGGAAATATTAGTTGAAGAAGAAGCGATTAGAAAAAAGGTAGCTGAACTAGGTGCAAAGATAACAGAAGATTATAAAGGAAAAGATTTAGTTTTAGTAGGCATATTAAAAGGCGCTGTAATATTTATGTCTGATTTAGCAAGAAATATTAAGATGCCCGTTGGCATGGATTTTATGGCTGTTTCCAGCTATGGAAGATCAGCAACTTCTACTGGAGAAGTTAGAATAATTAAGGATTTAGATTGTAGCGTGGAAAATAAGGATATCCTAATTGTAGAGGATATTATAGACACTGGCTATACTCTAGCATACTTAACGGATAATATAAGAAAAAGAGGCGCTAAATCAGTTAAAGTCTGTACACTTTTAGATAAACCAGAGAGAAGAAAAGTGGATGTACCTGTTGATTATCTAGGTTTTGAAATTCCTGATGAATTTGTAGTAGGATATGGACTTGACTATGCAGAAATAGGAAGAAACCTTCCTTATGTGGCAGCCCTAAAAGAAGAAGTTTACAAAAAATAATGGAATGTTGAAATTAATATGAATAAATGTTATAATCAAAAGATATTATCTACCCATAAGTGAAGGGAGGAGTCGTATTGAGAAGATTTTTTAAAGGAATTAGTGTGTATCTACTAATTGTCATTTTAATAATGCTTCTAGTAAGGACATTAGGTAATGACGTAGAACAAGTTGCTGTAATAGACGTAACTGACTTAGTAGAACATTTAAGTGAAGATAGAGTTGAAAGTATAAAAATTGTTGGTAGAGAAGTTACAGGAGAGTTAAGAGATAATACTAGATTTACTACTATTCTACCACATCAAATGGAAGATACTTTCTATGATAATTATTTAAAGGATAAAGTAGATAATAAGGAAATCAGGTTGAGTTCTGATCTAGAGCCCACTACCCCTATTTGGGTAAGCGCAATACCAACTGTACTAATGATTCTAGTCTTTGTAGTATTCTGGTTTGTATTTATGCAACAATCCCAAGGTGGCGGTGGGAAGGTAATGTCCTTCGGTAAGTCTAGGGCAAGATTGCATAAACAAGATGATGGAAAGGTTATTACATTTGCTGATGTAGCAGGCTTAGAAGAGGAAAAGGAAGAATTAAAAGAGATAGTTGATTTTTTAAGATCTCCTAGAAAATACATTGAAATAGGTGCAAGAATACCTACAGGAGTCCTATTAGTAGGGCCGCCAGGAACAGGTAAGACCTATTTAAGTAAGGCTGTTGCTGGTGAAGCAGGTGTACCATTCTTTACCATATCTGGTTCCGATTTCGTAGAGATGTTTGTTGGTGTTGGAGCTAGTAGGGTTAGAGACCTTTTTGAACAGGCTAAGAAGAATGCACCTTGTATAGTCTTTATAGATGAAATCGATGCTGTAGGTAGGAGAAGGGGTGCAGGTCTTGGTGGCGGACATGACGAAAGAGAACAAACCCTAAATCAATTGTTAGTTGAGATGGATGGATTTTCAACTAATGAGGGTATAATAGTTATGGCAGCTACCAATAGGGCTGATATACTAGACCCAGCCTTGCTTCGTCCAGGTAGATTTGATAGGACCATATATGTTGGCTTACCAGATGTAAGAGGAAGAGAAGAGATATTAAAAGTTCATACTAGGAACAAACCCTTAGCAGAAGATGTAGACTTAAAAGTAATAGCAAAGAGAACACCAGGCTTTTCACCTGCAGATTTAGAAAACCTTGTAAATGAGGCTGCCTTATTAACTGCAAGGCATAATCTAAAATCCATACCAATGAATTTAATAGAAGAAGCTTCAATAAAGGTTCAAGCAGGTCCTGAAAAGAAATCTAAAGTTGTAAGTGAAAAGGAAAGAAGGCTTACGGCTTATCATGAGGCAGGCCATGCAATTACTTCAAGACTTACTCCTGATACAGACCCTGTTCATATGGTTACAATAATCCCGAGGGGTATGGCTGGTGGTTTTACAGCATATATTCCTGAGGAAGACAGAAACTTTATAACTAAGAAGCAAATGGAAAGTAGACTAGTAACCTTACTTGGAGGTAGGGCAGCTGAAGCCTTGGTATTAGGTGATATAAGTACAGGAGCTCAAAACGATATTGAAAGGGCTACTAAAATTGCCAGATCCATGGTCACTCACTATGGTATGAGTGAAAAACTTGGACCTATGACCTATGGTACTGATGATGAAGAAGTATTTGTAGGTAGAGATTTTGGTAGAACTAGAAACTATAGTGAAGATGTGGCAGCAGCCATAGATAGTGAAATGAGACGTATAATCGATACAGCTTATAATAAGGCTGAACAATTATTGAGAGACAATATGGATAAGCTTCATAGGGTAGCTGAAGCCTTACTGGAAAAAGAAACCCTAACTGGTAAGGAATTTGAAGAAATATTCCAAGGAGCTTAAACATATTAATTGAATTTAATTAGTATTTACAAACCCAGTATTAATGGACTAAATTCCATTGATACTGGGTTTTTAATACCGAATATGAGGTTTAGCTTTTATTTTTAATTTATATGGTTTCATAGAAGCTTTTCTTTTCTATAATATGTAAAAAGACATGCTAATATGATATAATAAATTAGCTAAATAGTAAGGAATGGGAGGAATGAGATTTGGAACAATTGTTAGCAGGCATTAAAGGTTTAGGGTTTAATCAAGTACTTATGTTTATAATTGGTGGTGTACTTATTTATTTGGCAATAAAGAAGGATTATGAGCCAATGCTGTTATTGCCAATAGGTTTTGGAGCAATACTAACGAATTTACCAGTAATTCCAGGAATTCCAGGCATAGCAAGTGATGAAGGTATTCTAGGCATACTTAGAAATGCAGGAATATTAAATGAATTATTTCCGGCTTTAATCTTTGTAGCCGTTGGAGCTATGATAGATTTTACCCCATTACTCCAAATGCCATCTATGCTTTTCTTTGGAGCTGCAGCCCAGTTTGGAATATTTATGACTATTATTTTTGCTTATCTTTTAGGCTTTGATATTAAAGAAGCAGCTTCCATTGGGATTATAGGGGCAGCAGATGGACCAACTTCTATATTTGTAGCTACACGGTTTGCAAAACATTTGCTAGGGCCAATATCAGTAGCCGCTTACTCATATATGTCCTTGGTACCTATGATTCAGCCAGTAGTTATTAAGGCATTGACTACAAAAAATGAAAGAAAGATAAGGATGGAATATAAGGAAGTAAAAGTATCTAAAACTGTAAAAATAATATTCCCCATAGCAGTTACAATTATTGCAGGTATAATAGCTCCTATGTCTGTTACCTTAATAGGCTTTTTAATGTTTGGTAATCTTATTAGGGAATGTGGTGTATTGGATAGATTATCTCAATCAGCCCAAAATGAATTAGCTAATTTAGTTACTTTGCTTTTAGGTATAACCATTGGTTCTACCATGACAGCAGAAGCCTTTATTAATTGGGATACATTGCTAATAATGGGACTTGGACTAGTAGCATTTATATTTGATACAGCAGGTGGAGTCTTGTTTGCTAAGCTCTTAAACTTATTCGTAAAGAAAAAATACAATCCTATGGTTGGGGCAGCAGGTATTTCAGCCTTCCCAATGTCAGCTAGGGTAATTCAGAAGTTAGCTAAGGAAGCAGATCCAACGAATTTTGTTTTAATGCAGGCTGTATCTGCCAACGTTGCAGGTCAAATAGGTTCAATTATAGCAGGTAGTATGGTACTAGCATTGTTATCTTAATCTTAGGAGGGCTAATATGAATAATATATTTTTAGAACTATTAATATTTGGCATGGGAACTACTTTTTTTGTCCTTATATTGTTCTATTTTTTAGTAAAGATATTGGTAAAAGTTTTTGCTGAAAAGTAATAGTAATAAAAATCCATAATTTAGGCCAACAACACTAAAATAGATGTAGCTATATATATAATATTGTGACTTTCAAAAGATGAACCCAGCATTAGTGAAACAAAACATTAATACTGGGTTTTTAAATTATGCAATATTCCATTCATTTTCATAATAAACTGAAATATATGTTGCAATATTCATATATTTATTACTATAATAGACTTAAAGAAGACTTATGGAAAGTATAAATTACCATAAAGGGAGGTTTAAAAATGTTCGATGATAAGAAAATCAATGAGTTAAGATCGTCCATTGATAGGTGGGAAAAAGAGACCGTAGAAAAAACCATATCAAGGTTTCCGGAGAGAAAGGAAAAGTTTACAACAGGCTCCAATGAAGAAATAAATAGATTATATACACCTGTTGATATAAAGAATTTTGATTATGAAAGGGACTTAGGATATCCTGGAGAATACCCTTATACTAGAGGGGTTCAACCTACCATGTACAGGGGTAGACTATGGACCATGAGACAGTATGCAGGATTTGCTACAGCTGAAGAATCAAATGAAAGATATAAATACCTATTAGACCAAGGTCAAACAGGCCTAAGTGTGGCTTTTGACTTACCTACTCAAATAGGATACGATTCAGACCATCCTTTAGCTGAAGGGGAAGTGGGTAAGGTTGGAGTAGCCATAGATTCCCTAAAGGATATGGAAATACTATTTGACGGTATACCCCTAGACAAGGTAAGTACTTCCATGACTATAAATGCACCAGCCTCCATTTTATTAGCAATGTATATAGCAGTAGCAGAAAAACAAGGGGTATCTAAGGATAAATTGAGGGGAACTATACAAAATGACATCTTAAAAGAATACATAGCAAGAGGTACCTATATATTCCCGCCAGAACCTTCTATGAGATTAATAACTAATATTTTTGAATATTGCTCAAAGGAAGTACCAAAATGGAACACCATTAGTATCAGTGGTTACCATATTAGAGAAGCAGGGTCAACTGCTGCTCAAGAAGTAGCCTTTACCCTAGCAGACGGTATTGCCTATGTAGAAGCAGCTATAAATGCAGGCCTTGATGTAGATGATTTTGCACCTAGACTATCCTTCTTCTTCAATGCCCACAATGACTTACTAGAAGAAGTAGCTAAATATAGGGCTGCTAGAAGGCTTTGGGCTAGGATAATGAAGGAAAGATTTAAGGCCCAAAATCCAAAATCAATGCAATTAAAATTCCATACCCAAACTGCTGGTTCTACATTAACTGCTCAACAACCAGACAACAATATAATTAGGGTTACAATTCAAACCTTGGCAGCTGTCCTTGGTGGAACCCAATCCTTACACACTAACTCTAGAGATGAGGCATTGGCTCTACCAACAGAGGACTCAGTAAGGATTGCCCTAAGAACTCAACAAATAGTAGCTTATGAATCCGGTGTTACAGAAACTGTAGACCCATTGGCAGGTTCATATTATATTGAGAGTTTAACAAACAAAATTGAAGAGGAAGCTATTAAATATATTGAAAGAATAGACGAATTAGGAGGAGCACCTAAGGCTATAGAAAAAGGATATATCCAAAGAGAAATCCAAAATGCTGCCTACAGGTATCAAATGGAAGTAGAATCCTTAGAAAGAATAGTAGTAGGTGTAAACAAATTCCAAATTGAAGAAGAGGATAAGAAAGAAATCCTAAAGGTTGATAAGACAGTTGAATTGAGCCAAAAAGAAAAGCTGGTGAAACTAAGAGAAGAAAGAAATAATGAGGAAGTAGAAAAGGCCTTAAATATATTGAAGGAAAAAGCCGGAACCGATGAAAACCTAATGCCATATATATTAGATGCTGTAAAAACATACGCAACCCTAGGAGAAATATGTGATGTATTAAGGGAAGTATTTGGTGAATATGAGCAATCAATCATACTATAAGCTTGATAGTAGGTAGTAAAGATTTTGAAAAAATACTGAATTCTTAATGAATAATGGGAGGTAAAACTATGGACAGACCAATTAGAGTGTTGGTAGCTAAACCAGGCCTTGATGGACATGATCGAGGTGCAAAGGTAATAGCCAGGGCCCTAAGGGATGCTGGCATGGAGGTTATATATACAGGTCTTAGGCAAACACCAGAACAAATAGTAGCTGCAGCTATTCAAGAGGACGTGGATGTAGTTGCCATGAGTATATTATCAGGTGCCCATAACCACCTATTCCCAAAGGTAGTTAACCTACTAAAAGAAGAAGGGGTAGATGATATGCTAATAATAGGTGGCGGGGTGATTCCAGAAGACGATATTCCATTTTTAATAGAATCTGGAATAGAGGCAATATTTACTCCAGGAACATCAACTAAGGATGTAGTAGAATTTATAAAAAACAATCTGAAAAGATAAACAAGGTGGTGCCTTATTTGAACATTGATGAAAAATTACTTAAGGGTGATAAGAGGGCCTGTGCCCGTCTTATCACCATGTTAGAATCAAATGATAAGGAAGCAATAGAAATCCTAAAAAACCTATATAAAAACACTGGGAAGGCCTATGTAATTGGAGTAACTGGACCTCCTGGAGCAGGTAAATCAACATTAACGGACAAATTAGTTAAGGAACTTAGGAAACAAGATAAAAAGGTAGGCATAATAGCCATAGACCCAACTAGCCCCTTTAGTGGGGGAGCTATTCTAGGGGACAGGATTAGGATGAACGACCTATCATTGGATAAAAACATCTTTATTAGAAGTATGGGTACCCGTGGTTCCTTAGGAGGCATGTCAAGGGCTACCTGGGGAGCTGTAAAGGTATTAGATATCTTTGGATGTGATTATATCTTTATTGAGACAGTGGGGGTAGGTCAATCAGAGGTAGATATAGTTAAGACTGCAGATACTGTCCTCATGGTTATGGTTCCAAACTTAGGTGACGATATTCAAGCCATTAAGGCAGGTATAATGGAAATAGCCGATGTATTTGCTATCAATAAGTCTGACTTAGATGGAGCAGATAAGACTGAATTAGAAGTAGAAATGAACTTAGATTTAAATGAAGAGATGGATTTTAGACCACCTGTAGTTAAAGTTTCAGCAGCAAAGAACAAGGACATTGATAAATTATTAGAAAAAATCATCGAACATAGGACGTACTTAGAAGAAACAAATAAACTGGAAGAAAAAAGGATTAGGAATAATAAGACGGAATTATTAAAGATGGTTGAAGAAGATTTAATGAGCTTAATACTAGATAAGGCAGTGAAGGAAGACTTACTTGAAAACCTTGCAAGGGAAGTGACTTTAAGGGAAAAAGACCCTTACACTGCAAAAGAGGAGATATTAAAGTTAATAGTGAAAAGTGAATAGTGAATAGTTTATTCAGTGAAGAGTGAAAAGTGAATAACTAAGACCCTAAAGATAGACCTAAACAGCTATTAACTATTCGCTATTAGATGTTCACTAAAAGACCTATTCACTATTAACTATTAGCTATTCACTAAATTAAGAATGGGGGTAAATAGATGGTAACTAAAATCGACCATATCGGTATTGCAGTTAAGAATTTAGAGGAAACTCTTAAATTCTATGAGGAAATTTTAGGTATGAAATGTGTTGATACGGAAGTAGTAGAAGAGCAAAAAGTAAAGGTTGCTTTCTTACCAATAGGAGATACGGAAGTTGAATTACTAGAATCTACAGAGGAAGATGGTCCAATAGCTAAATTTATAGAAAAAAGAGGGGAAGGGATACAGCACATAGCCTATAGGGTAGATAATATTGAAGAAGCCATAGCCAGATTAAAGGAAAAGGGTATTAGACTAATAGATGAAAAACCAAGATATGGTGCTGGTGGAGCAAAAATCGCATTTTTACATCCAAAATCAACTTTTGGAGTTCTTATAGAGCTTTGTGAAAGAGATTAGTAAACAGTCAAGGAGGGAAAACATGAAGGAAAAAATTCAACAACTCCTAGATGCTGAGAAGAAGATAAAGCTTGGCGGTGGAGAAGAAAGGATAGCAAAACAGCACAAATCTGGAAAACTTACTGCAAGGGAAAGAATTAACCTTCTATTTGATGAAGGCAGTTTTGTAGAACTAGACAAATTTGTAGAACATAGGTGTACAAACTTTGGTATGGAAAAAGTAAAGGCTCCTGCAGATGGTGTTGTTACTGGATACGGTACAGTAAATGGAAGACTTGTGTTTGCTTTTGCCCAAGATTTTACTGTCCTAGGTGGATCTCTAGGAGAAATGCATGCTTCAAAAATATGTAAGGTACAGGATATGGCATTGAAAATGGGAGCTCCAATAATCGGCTTTAATGATTCTGGTGGTGCTAGAATCCAAGAAGGAGTAGATGCTTTGTCAGGCTATGGAAAAATATTCTACAGAAATACCATTGCCTCTGGATCTATACCTCAAATTTCAGTAATCATGGGTCCTTCTGCTGGTGGAGCAGTATACTCTCCTGCCTTAACTGATTTTATTTTCATGGTTGAAAATACAAGTAGAATGTTTATTACTGGACCACAAGTAATAAAATCTGTAACAGGTCAGGAAGTTTCTCAAGAAGAACTTGGTGGTGCTAGTACTCATAATAAAGTATCTGGAGTAGCACATTTTATGGACAAGACAGAAGAAGAATGTATTGAAAGAATCAAGGAATTGTTATCCTTCTTACCTTCAAATAATTTAGAGGATGCCCCTGCCTTTGAAACGGGGGATAGCATCAATAGAATAGAAGAGGGATTAAATGAAATTGTTCCTGTAAACCCAAATAAACCCTATGATATGAAAGAAGTAATCAAGCTTATTGCAGATAATGGATATTTCTTTGAAGTACATGAATACTTTGCACAAAATATAATTACAGGATTTATTAGGCTAAATGGTAAGCCTGTAGGTGTAGTAGCTAATCAGCCAAGGATTTTAGCTGGTTGTTTAGATATAAATGCTTCAGATAAAGCTGCTAGATTTATTAGAACTTGCGATGCCTTTAATATTCCACTTTTAAATTTAGTAGATGTACCAGGGTTTTTACCAGGTGTGGAGCAGGAATATGGCGGAATCATAAGGCATGGTGCAAAAATGCTTTATGCCTATAGTGAAGCAACAGTACCAAAGGTAACATTAATAATCAGAAAGGCTTATGGTGGAGCCTATCTTGCCATGTGTTCAAAGGATTTAGGTGCTGATCAAGTATTTGCTTGGCCAAATGCAGAAATAGCAGTTATGGGGCCAGATGGAGCAGCAAACATAATATTCAAAAAGGATATAGAAAACTCAGATAATCCGATTGAAACAAGGCAGGAGAAGATAAACGAATATAGAAATACTATTGCAAGCCCATACATTGCAGCTCAAAGAGGATTTGTAGATGATGTCCTAGTTCCAAGTACAACTAGGCCAAGATTGATCTCAGCCTTTGAAATGTTAGAATCTAAGAGAGAAAGTAGACCAGCGAAAAAACATGGAAATATGCCATTATAAAGCTAGTAGCTAGTGTTGATTTAGGAGGATGTCCATATGGATAATATCTATAATGTAGTTATAGGAATTATAGCACTATTAGGATTTGCCTTTTTTTATAACTTGTTTAAGAACATAGGCAAAGTAAAGAAAGAAGTAGAGGTAGCTGTAGAAAAAGTCAATCCTGTAGTAAAAGTAGAAGATGAGGACAAGTTTGATGATGAAGAATTAATAGCAGTTATTACAGCTAGTATTGCAGCAAGCCTAGGTGTTAGTGTTCCGGAAATAAACATAAAAAGTATAAGAAGAATACCTCAAAGAACTCCTATATGGGCTCAAGCTGGTAGGCAAGAGTTAATATATAGGAAATTACAATAAAATAGTTAAGGAGGCATTTTGATGAGAAAGTTTATAATAAAAGTAAATGGTAATTCCTATGAAGTGGAAGTTGAAGAAGTAGGAGCAGTGAAAGAAGTATCTATACCTGTTGCTCAAGTGGCTACACCATCACCAGCTCCAACTTCAGCACCAAGTCCAGCACCAACCCCAGCACCAAAGGCAGCTGAGCCAAAGGTAGAGAAAAAGGAAGTAGTAGTATCTCCTGGCCAAGAAGTAATAGAGGCTCCAATGCCAGGTAATATATGGAAGATAGAAGTAAAAGAAGGAGATTCAGTAAAAGCAGGAGACGTTTTATTAATTTTAGAAGCAATGAAGATGGAAAACGAAATAGTAGCACCAAGGGACGGAGTTGTGGCTAGTATCAATACTACAGAAGGTGCACAAGTAAATACAGGGGATAAATTAGTAGTTTTAGACTAATATAATGGATTATAGTAGAGGACCTCTACTATAATCCTATTTATGTTTACATGGGGAAGGGGAGCAAAATGTTTAAAGGTTATATTACAGATATAAAGGGTATAAAAGTTGGACACGCACAATCAATAGAAGGGATGACGGGATGTACCGTAGTCATATGTGAAGAAGGGGCAACTGGTGGCGTAGACGTTAGGGGTTCTGCCCCAGGTACTAGGGAAACAGACCTATTTAAAGCCGAGAAAATGGTAGACAAGGTTCATGCAATAGTACTGGCTGGTGGTTCTGCCTTTGGTCTTGAAGCCTCTTCTGGGGTTATGAAATATTTAGAAGAGAGAGACGTTGGATTCGATGTAGGAGTAACCAAAGTTCCCATAGTGGCCTCTGCAGTCATTTTTGATTTAGGTATAGGAGATTTTAGGATTAGGCCAGATATAAACATGGGATATGAAGCATGTAAAAATGCCAGCTCTAAGGAAAATAGGCAAGGAAATATTGGTTGCGGTATGGGGGCTACAGTTGGTAAGATCCTAGGGCAAAAAAATTCTATGAAATCAGGTTTAGGATCTGCCACCGTAAAAGTAGGAGAATTAATTGTATCAGCCCTTGTGGCAGTTAATAGCTTTGGTGATATCTATGATTTTAGTAAAGGAAGTCAAATAGCTGGCGTATACGATTATGAAAATAATAAGCTACTTAATACTGTAGAAATTATGAAGGATATGAATAAAAACATAGGATTTAATATGACAAATACTACCATAGGTGTAATAGCTACCAATGGGATATTAACTAAGGCAGAAGCAAATAAAGTATCACAAATGGCCCATAATGGTTTTGCCTGGACTATAAATCCTATCCATACTATGGTAGATGGGGACACCATATTTACCATGGCAACAAATGAAATCAAGGCGGATATTAACCTTATAGGAACTATGGCAGCTGAGGCTATGGCTAAGGCTGTATTAAATGGAGTATATTATGCTGAAGCCAGTCATGGACTCATAGCAGCCAAGGACATATTATAGTGAATAACTAATAGTGAATAGCGAAGAGTTTATTTCAATTGTAAATTTTGAATTGTACATGGAAGAAGACTGTAATTTATGTATTGAAAAGAAACATATATATCAATAAATTTTTTTTGGAATCTATTGAATAAATAAAAGAATACAATTATAATGGTTTTGTTAGATAGCCAATATCAGTGATGAATTGGACTTCAAAACCATTAGTACTTAATTATTACGACTAGTATCCAAAGTGAACTAGAGCGGGAGGGATTTATGTGTCAAATAGGAAAAACATATTAAACTTAAGGAAGATTGTTATTATAGGAGTCTTAGGTGCAATATCAATCGTACTTGGTATGACACCTATTGGCTTTATACCTATTGGCCCTACTAGGGCTACAATAATGCATATACCTGTTATTATTGGAGCCATAATGGAAGGGCCTGTTGTTGGAGGGTTTATTGGACTTATATTTGGGTTATTTAGCATATACCAAGCTTTAACCAATCCTACACCAGTATCCTTTGTCTTTTTAAATCCTCTAGTATCTGTTATACCAAGAATCCTAATTGGTATAGTATCTTATTATGTATATAATGCCTTAAAAAATTTAGGCAAAAAGAGAACTTTGGGGCTTCTATATTTAATATGGATAGGAATTATAAGTTATTTATTATATGGAATATATACCAATATTAGAAACTTCCAAGGTACAGAATTATGGCAAATTTTCATGAATGTAATTCTTTTAATTGTGACCATATCTTTAGCCTACTTAACTCATAAAAAATTTAAAGAAAAGGCTTTAGATGTTATAATATCTTCTGCATTAGGTACACTTACTAATACTGTTGGTGTATTGTCTATGATATATTTACTATATGCAGAAAGATTTGTAGAAGCTTTAGGTGGAGATATAACTACAGCAAGAAAAGTAATATTTGGTATAGGCGTTGCCAATGGTATACCAGAGGCAATAGTTGCTATTTTAATAGTAACTTCAGTAGTAGGAGCCTTAAAGAACAGAAGATAATGAATGGAAGGTGAAATTATTGTTATTAGTCATTGATGTTGGTAATACTAACATAGTACTTGGAGTATATGAGGAAGATAAACTGCTTTATGATTGGAGAATAGCCACTGATAAGGATAGGACATCAGATGAATACGGCCTTTTGTTTGAACAGATTTTTAAATACAATGGATTAAGCACAAAAGACGTAAAAAATATCATCATTTCTTCAGTAGTGCCACCTCTTATGCATACTTTACCTGCTATGAGTATAAAATATTTCAATATAAAGCCTATAGTAGTAGGTCCTGGTGTAAAAACAGGAATGAATATAAAATATGACAACCCAAGGGAAGTTGGAGCAGACAGAATAGTAAATGCTGTAGCAGCCTACGAAAAATATGGTGGACCACTAATAATAGTAGACTTTGGCACAGCCATTACCTTCTGTGCAGTTTCTAAAGAGGGAGAATATCTAGGCGGTGCTATTACACCGGGAATTAAGATTTCCTCTGAAGCCCTATTTTTAAGAACTGCTAAACTTCCTAAGGTAGAGATAGCTAAACCTAAAAATGTAATAGCTAAAAATACTATTAATAGTATACAATCAGGATTAGTTTATGGATATATAGGCATGGTAGACTACATTATTGAAAAGATGATAGAAGAGTTGAAAGAAGGGGACGAAGAAATTAAGGTTGTAGCAACAGGAGGTTTCTCTAATCTAATTGCAGCTGAAAGTAAATATATAAAGAAAATAGATAAACTCTTGACTCTTGAAGGTTTAAGAATTATATTTAATAGAAATAAGTAAGTAGCATTTTAGCTACTTGCTTTTATTATAACGAATAGGAAAGTCCAACCCTATTATATTAAAATAAAGGACTTTTAGTAAATGAGTTAAAAATGCTTCAGTAGAAGCCTTATTTTGTACTTTGGAGGTATAGATGAGAATAGGAAATGTGGAGCTGGAAAACAATATATTTTTAGCACCTATGGCAGGAGTAACTGATTTGGCCTTTAGAATACTATGTAAGGAAATGGGTGCAGGGTTAGTAGTTTCAGAGATGGTTAGTAGCAAAGGCCTATATTATAATGACTCTAGTACAAGGAATTTGCTTAAAGTAGACCCTAAAGAAAGACCTATAGCTATTCAGATTTTTGGCTCTGACCCACGAATAATGGCCTATATTGTAGAAACTTACTTGAATCCTAGGGAAGATATAGATATTATAGATATAAATATGGGTTGTCCAACTCCTAAAATAGTAAAGAATAACGATGGTTGTGCCTTAATGAAGAATCCTAGTTTGGTTAGAGAAATATTGAGGGCAGTAGTAAAGGTTGCCAATAAACCTGTGACTATTAAAATCCGCATGGGTTGGGATGAAGAAAGCATTAATGGCTTAGAAATAGGGAAGATAGCAGAGGAAGAAGGAGTTTCAGCCTTAACGGTCCATGCTAGGACTCGAGATATGCTTTATTCTGGTAAGGCAGACTGGCAATATATAAAAATACTTAAAGAAAGCTTAAGGATTCCTGTTATAGGAAATGGTGATATATTTGAGCCTGAAGATGCAATAAAGATGCTTGAGATTACAAACTGTGATGGAGTAGCTATAGCTAGGGGAGCCCAAGGAAACCCTTGGATCTTCAGAAGAATATTAAATCTAATGGAAGGTAAAGATGCCCCTCCACCTGGACTAGATGAAATAATTTATACATGTATTAGGCATTTAAACTTACTTTGTTCAATTAAGGGAGAAAGAGTTGGAGTGCGAGAAATGAGAAAACACGCTGCTTGGTATTTAAAGGGGCAAAGAAATTCTAACGAAATCAAAAATTTATTAAATACCATAGAGAGCAGAGTAGAGATGGAAAAGGTATTGTTAGACTATCTAGATAAATCTAATTAGGACTGTAATTATTAATTAACCCTTCTCATATAATAGTTAAAAACTGGAGAGGAGGGTTAACATAGGCTTATTATATATAGTAGGAGAAGAAAAGTATTTAGGGAGTTACAAGCAAGGGATAAAAAAATTCCTGCCAGACTTTTTTATTCCCAAGATTAGACCTAAGCTAATAGAACATGTAAAAAGGGAAGCGGCAGAAGACATCATAATTGCAGGTATTAATACTAAACCTATAGATTTCAACAATAAGATGGACCTAGATAAGTATTTGAAGGGTGTAAAAAAAATATTAACAGAAGACATCAATGGAATTTATATAGAAGGTCAGGAAGATTTAAGTAGAAACATTTTAAATTATATAGAAGATAGTTTAAGTATAAAAGTATTTAATGGTGAAGATATAAAGATAAAATATTTACCTATTATACTGAAGAAAGCATATAGGATTTTAAAGGAAAACTTAGAAGAGAAGGAAGTATTGATTTTAGATGATAATATAGATAGAATAAAAAAAACAATAGAGGAGATTTCCAATTATGTAGGTTATATTACTGTGGTAGGATTAAAAGAAGAGGAACAAAATCACTTATATGATTATATACTAGAGGAAACAGGAATATCTATATTTTATCCTCTAAATATTGAAAAAATAGCGGTAAACTATAGTATTGTTATAAACTTTATGGATAATGTTGACCATATATTTAATAAGCTTAGAAGATATGTCTTAGTATTTGATTTTAGTCAAGAGAAGCATAAAGACTTCAAAAATAGACCACCACTAATTAGGGACCTTTTCTTTATTCTTAACTCCTCAGAAGGGGAAAACTGCAATTTTATTAGTACAAAAGTAAGTTCCAGTTTATTTTCAGCCTTGTCTATTTCGCAGTATAAGGACGATGTCTTATTATATGCAGAGGGTAAATGTTATAGCATAAGAAATTATGTGGATAATTTCATAAAATTTATAGGTAGGTTCTAGTACTTGACATTATTAGTTGACTTGATTATAATAACTTGCATATATAAGGAAATTTCAAAAAATAAGAAAAAATACAATATTATTAGTATCAATAATATAGATTATAGCAGTGTATAAAATGAAAGGGAGAGAGTTAAATGTCAGAAAGAGATGTATTTTTAACTGAAGATGGGTTAAAAAAACTTGAAAATGAACTAGATGAGTTAAAAACAGTTAGGAGAAAAGAAATAGCAGAGAGAATTAAACAGGCTTTAAGCTTCGGGGATATAAGTGAAAACTCCGAGTATGATCAAGCTAAAAATGAGCAGGCACAACTGGAAGATAGAATATCTAAACTTGAAATGATGCTTAGAAATGCTAAGATAATAGATAAGGATGATATTTCTACAGATAAGGTAGGTATAGGTTCAAGAGTATTGGTTAAGGATTTAGAATATGAAGAAGAAATGGAGTATACAATAGTTGGTTCAGCAGAAGCGGACCCATACAATGGTAGAATATCTAATGAATCACCTGTAGGAAAAGCATTATTGGGACGTAAGTCTGGAGATATCGTAGATGTAATAGTACCAGATGGAATTATAAAATATCAGATCTTAACCATAACCAGATAAAACCAATAAAAAACCAAGGAGGTATAGCGATGACTGATTCTGAATTGAATTTAAATGAGATGCTAAAGATAAGAAGGGAAAAACTAAAGGAATTAATTGATAAGGGAAAAAATCCGTATTTAGTCGAAAAATTTGATTATACACATCATAGTACTACAATAAAAGAAAAATTTGGAGAATTAGAAGAACAAGAAGTTGCAGTTGCAGGTAGAATCATGTCTAGGAGAGGACATGGAAAGGTTAGCTTTATGGATATACAGGATAGCCAGGGTCGTATTCAAATATTTATAAAGCAAGATTTAATTGGTGAAGAGGAATACAAGGATTTAAACTTACTAGATTTGGGTGACATTATAGGGGTTAAAGGAGAAGTATTTAAGACTAAAACTGGAGAAATATCTGTAAGGGCTAAAGAGATTATTCTATTGACCAAGTCCCTGCAAATATTACCTGAAAAATGGCACGGACTAAAGGATCAAGATTTAAGATATAGACAAAGATATGTGGATTTAATCGTAAACCCTGAAGTAAAGGAAACCTTCATATTAAGAACAAAAATAATTAAGGCAGTTAGAGAATACCTAGATGAGAGAGGATTTTTAGAAGTAGAAACCCCTATACTTAGTACCATTGCAGGTGGGGCAAATGCTAGACCCTTTATTACCCACCACAATACATTAGATATAGAAATGTACTTAAGAATTGCCAATGAACTATACCTAAAGAGGCTGATAGTAGGTGGCTTTGAAAAGGTATACGAAATGGGTAAAATGTTCAGAAACGAAGGCATGAGCCCTAAACACAATCCAGAGTTTACAAATATAGAATTATACCAAGCCTATGTGGATTATGAAGAAATGATGAGATTAACAGAAAACTTAGTAGCTTATGTTGCAGAAAAAGCTTTAGGAACGACTAAAATCAATTATCAAGGAACTGAAATAGACCTTACACCTCCTTGGAGAAGGTTAGATATGGTAGATGCCATAAAAGAATACGCAGGTATTGATTTTAATGAAATAAATACAGATGAAGAAGCTATTGCCATAGCCAAGGAAAAGGGTTTGGAAATAACTCCAGGAATGAAGAGAGGTCATATCATAGCTGAAGTATTTGAAGAATTCTGTGAAGAACATCTAGTGCAACCTACATTCATAATCGGCCATCCTGTAGAAGTTTCACCTCTTGCAAAGAGAAATCCAGATGACCCAAGAAAGACCAACAGGTTTGAAGCCTTTATAAATACTTGGGAAATTGCTAATGCCTTTTCAGAATTAAATGACCCAATAGATCAAAGAGAAAGATTTGAAGAGCAAGTGAAACAGAAAAACTTAGGTGACGATGAAGCCCATCCAATGGATACTGATTTCATAAACGCCATTGAAGTTGGACTTCCACCAACAGGAGGACTTGGAATCGGTATTGACAGACTAATAATTCTTCTTACAAATCAGCCAAGCATTAGAGATGTAATCCTATTCCCAACAATGAAGCCTTTAGAAGATTAGTTATATTTGAGGAAGAGCTATAAAAGACTATACTTTCGAATCAAGACTATAGGGGTCGGCCTTTGTGCCGACCCTTTTTTAAATTTCTCCAAACTTTTTTTGAAAAGGTGTTGACAAAAGATTAAAAAGAGAGTAAGATAGTAAAGGTCGACTGAAAAACACACAACAAAAAACGACATTAAAAAACACAATAAAAAAACTTCAAAAAAACAGTTGACAAACAAAACAAAATTTGTTATTATAAGTAGGTGACCTCGCAAGAGGGAACCATGAACTAAGACAACTAAACAGTGTGAAACTTTGAATA
>JAAYFT010000130.1 GCA_012728125.1 Tissierellia bacterium
TCATGGGCTTCTGAAAGGGAAGAGGCTCCTGGATCTAACTCAATATTTAATACTTCAAACCTTTTCTCATAATCAAAGGGAAACATGGGATATATTCTAAATCTACCTTCATCTTCTATTATGGGAGATATATTAGATTTGTTGATTATTTCAGCTTCTGGCTTAGTTGAAACTATTAAAGATGTAAGGGAAATTTTAAGTCCTGTGGCTATTTTCCATATGGTTTGTAGGCTAGGATTTGACTCACCCCTTTCAATTTGACCTAGCATGCTTTTGCTTACGCCTGTTAACTCAGATAGACTATCAAGGCTAAGTTTATTTTTCTCACGGATTTTCTTTAGATTACTTGCTACAATGCGGTTTATATCATCCATATAATCACTCCTCTATTTAACGGTCGATTTGTGCGTTATATTGTCCGTAATTATATAGTATCAAAGTCATATACTAAAAGCAATAGAGTATTCATATTGCACTTAAGACCTTTTACTGATAAAATCACATTATATTAAGACA
Organism: Tissierellia bacterium; assembly: GCA_012728125.1. GTDB lineage: Bacteria > Bacillota > Clostridia > Tissierellales > Tissierellaceae > JAAYFT01. The sequence continues at coordinate 517 of JAAYFT010000130.1, forward strand.
TAAGGGGGGGCATACAATGAAGAAAGGTAAAAAAATTATCTCTTTAGGAATTGCATTGCTGGCAGTAATATTTGGTTTAATAAATCAAAATATGAATAGTGACCAGTATAGGGTTGTAAGAGTAGTAGATGGAGATACATTAATCCTTGATATTGATAATAAGGAGGAAAGGGTAAGATTAATTGGAGTAGATACACCAGAGTCAGTCCATCCCGATGCTTCTAAAAATGTAAAGGCAGGTAAAATAGCATCAGATTTTACAAAGTCTAGATTAGAAGGAGAATATGTAGAATTAGAATTTGACGTTCAAGAGCGGGACCGATATGGTAGAATCCTGGCCTATGTTTGGCATGAAGGAGAAATGTTCAACAAGCTACTATTAAAGGAAGGCTATGCCCAAGTTGCCACCTTTCCACCTAATGTAAAATATGTAGAAGAATTTACCCAATTGGAAAAGGAAGCTAGGGAAGCTAAAAGAGGACTATGGGCAGAACTAAGTTATGAACCAACAATAGAGGAAAAAACAGAAGGAAAATACAAGGCAAGTAAAAATAGCGACAAATACCATTTATCAGATTACACCCACCCAGGAGAAATATCTCCAGAAAACCTAATATGGTTTGATTCCAAAGAGGAAGCAGAAGCAAAGGGATATAAGCCCTGTGGTATCTGCTTTAAAGAATAATTAAGAAGGGGGAAGGACATGGATACTATTTTAATAAATGGCAAGGTCTATACTATGGATAGTGAAAGAAGTATAAAGAAAGCCATAGCCATTAAAAATGGAAAAATCGAAAGGGTAGGGACTAACGAAGAAGTTCTTTCATTAAAAGCCAATGGAACAGAGGTAATGGACTTAGAAGGCAAGTTAGTTTTACCAGGCTTTAACGATAGCCATATCCACCTAGTCTACGTTGGTCATACCTTGACTATGGTTAGCCTATCCGGAGTTACATCCATAGATGAAATTGGAAAGAGGATATTAGACTTTATAGAAGAACACAAGATAAAAAAAGGCAGCTGGATTAGGGGGACTGGTTGGAACCAAGATTATTTTCAAGATGAAAAGAGGTTCCCCACAAGATTTGACCTAGATAAGATTACAAGTGAATATCCAATAATAATTTCTAGAGCCTGCGGCCATGTTGCGGCAGCCAACAGTCTTGCATTAAAACTACTAAATATTACAAAGGACACTCCACAAATAGAGGGAGGCCATTTTGATGTAGATGAAAATGGCGAGGCTACAGGCATATTTAGGGAAAATGCCCTTAGCCTAATCTATAAGTCTTTGCCAATTCCCACTAAGGATGAAACAAAAGCCATGATAAAAATGGCAATTAGAGAGCTTCACAAGCAAGGAATTACTTCTGTAGGTACAGATGACTTTGGGGCACTGCCAAATAAGGATTATAAGCAAATTGTAGAGTCCTATTTAGACCTAAGGGAAAACAATGAATTAGATATAAGGGTAAACCAACAATGTTTATTTCCTTCCTTAGATAAGTTTTCGGCCTTTCTAGAGGCGGGCTATAATACAGGTTGGGGAGATGAAAACTATAGGATAGGACCACTTAAGCTCTTATTAGATGGGTCCTTAGGAGCAAGAACTGCAGCCTTAACTAAACCCTATAAGGATGACAATAGGACTACAGGCATAGTCATACTAGAAGAGGAAGAACTAGGAAATATAGTTGAATATGCCCATAAAAATAATACCCAGTTGGCCATCCATGCCATTGGAGATAGGGCCATGTATATGTCCATGGATAGTATAGAAAAAGCCTTGAAGAAGTATCCTAGGGAGGACCATAGGCATGGAATAGTCCATTGCCAGATTACTGATGAAGTATTGTTAAATAGGTTTAAAGACTTGGACCTAGTAGCCTATATCCAACCTATATTCTTAGATTATGACTGGAAGATAGTAAGGGATAGGGTAGGAGAAGAATTGGAAAAGACCTCCTACAACTGGAAAACCATGGTAGATAAAGGAGTAAACATAGCCTGTGGGTCTGATGCCCCAGTGGAAACCTTCAATGTCCTATATGGAATTTACGAAGCAGTTACTAGAAAGGATTTACAGGGCAATCCAAAGGAAGGCTGGCTGCCAGAACAAAGCCTAACAGTAGACGAAGCAGTGTATGGCTATACCATGGGAGGAGCCTATTCCACCTTTGAAGAGAATATAAAGGGTTCCATAGAAGAAGGAAAACAGGCAGACCTAGTAGTATTGTCAAGGAATATCTTTGAAATCCCAGCAGAAGAAATTAAAGATGTAGAAGTATTAACTACCATATTTAATGGCAGAATAGTCTATGAAAAGTAGATTATTCTGCTTTTCTTATTTCACTATTCTTCGTACAAATGCAAGAAAATATTTCTAACTTGCAAAAAGTACTTGATATTAGATAAGAATAGTGTTAGAATTGTTACTAAAATAATTTACCACATTAAAGCAGGAAAAGGAAATGCGGAGGTGTACAAGGTGATCAAGAGGTTTAAGAAGGTACTAGTTGCCAATAGGGGAGAAATAGCCATAAGGGTCTTTAGGGCCTGTAGTGAACTGGGCATAAGGACCGTAGCCATTTATTCCGATGAAGATAAGAACTCTCTATTTAGGACCAAGGCAGATGAATCCTACTTAATTGGAAGAAACAAAGGCCCTGTAGAAGCCTATCTAAACATAGATGAAATAATAAGACTAGCCTTGAAAAAGGGAGTAGATGCCATCCATCCAGGTTATGGTTTTCTATCTGAAAACACAGAATTTGCAAGAAAATGTGAAGAAGTAGGCATTGAATTCATTGGACCTAGTGCAGATATGATGATAAAGCTGGGAGACAAAATCCAATCTAAAAAAGTAGCTAATAGGGTTGGAGTGCCAACTATTCCAGGCATAGAAAAGGCAGTTTCTTCAGAGGAAGAAGCCCTTGAATTTGCCAAGTATGCAGGCTACCCAGTAATCCTAAAGGCAGCTGCCGGTGGCGGTGGCAGGGGCATGAGGGTAGTTAAAAACGAAGAAGATTTAATTAGAGAATACTATAGTGCAAAGAATGAGGCAAAAAAGGCCTTTGGCATAGACGATATCTTTATAGAAAAGTATTTGGAAAAGCCAAAACACATAGAGGTCCAAATACTGGGAGACAAGTATGGAAACATAGTCCACTTATATGAAAGGGACTGCTCAATACAGCGAAGGCACCAAAAACTAATCGAATATACTCCAGCCTTCACCCTTACAGAAGAGCAAAGGAAAAACATATGTGAAGATGCAGTGAAAATAGCCAAAGCAGTTAATTATAGAAATGCAGGGACTGTAGAATTTCTATTAGATATACATGGTAACCATTATTTCATAGAAGTAAATCCAAGAATCCAGGTAGAACATACCGTATCAGAAATGGTTACAGGTATAGACATAGTACAAAGTCAAATCCTAATAGCCCAAGGCTATCCTTTAGACTCTAAGGAAATAGGCATTTATTCACAGGATGATATACAGGTAAGAGGGTACTCCATCCAATGCAGGGTTACAACAGAAGACCCACTAAACAATTTTGCGCCAGATACAGGAACTATAGACACCTATAGGACTGGGTCCGGCTTTGGAATTAGGTTAGATGGCAGCAGTGGATTTACAGGTGCCAATATAAGCCCATATTATGACAGCCTTTTGGTAAAGGTAACATCTTGGTCCAGGACCTTTGAAGATGCAGCTAAAAAGGCAGTTAGGGCTTTAAAGGAGTTAAAGATTAGGGGAGTTAAAACCAATGCTCCATTTTTAATAAACGTATTAAACCATGAAGAATTTTTAAGTGGTAGGTGTAATACAGGATTTATAACCTATAACCCAGAACTCTTTGACATAAGGGCTAAGGAGGACATAGAGCTTAAGATTCTAAACTTCATAGGAGAAAAGGTAGTAAACGAAACCAAGGGTAATAAACCAGACTTCGATTTACCAAGGGTGCCTAAGGTTGAAAGACCTAAAAACCAATATGGAACTAAGCAAATCCTAGATGAAAGGGGACCAGAAGGCCTAGTAGAATGGATAAAGAACAGCAAGGCCCTTTTAATTACAGACACAACCATGAGGGACGCCCACCAATCTCTTATGGCCACAAGGATGAGGACTAGAGATATGTTGAGAATAGCAAAGGCTGTATCCGTACTAGGAAAAGACCTGTTCTCATTGGAAATGTGGGGTGGGGCAACCTTTGACGTAGCCTATAGGTTTTTAAAGGAAGATCCATGGACTAGATTAGACCTATTGAGGAAAAAAATCCCCAACATATTGTTCCAAATGCTCTTAAGGGGTTCAAATGCTGTAGGCTATAGCAACTATCCAGACAATGTTATTAGGGAATTTGTTAGGGAAGCAGCTGAAAGGGGCATTGACGTATTTAGAATCTTCGACTCCTTAAACTGGCTAAAGGGCATGGAAGTAGCCATAGATGAGGTCCTAAAAGTAGGCAAGGTTGCAGAAGGCTGCATATGTTACACAGGTGATATCTTAGATAAGTCTAAAACTAAATATACCTTAGATTACTATGTAAAGACTGCCAAGGAATTGGAGAATATGGGAGTCCATATCCTTGGAATTAAGGATATGTCATCCTTGCTAAAACCACAAGCTGCCTATGAATTAGTTAAGGCATTGAAGTCTGAAACAAAGATTCCAATCCACCTCCACACCCATGATACAAGCGGCAATGGTGTAGCTACAGTCCTCATGGCAGCCTATGCAGGTGTAGACATAGTAGACGCTGCCTTTAACAGTATGGCAGGCCTAACATCACAGCCAGCCTTAAACTCAATAGTGGCAGCCTTAGAGCATACTGACATGAGCACAGGACTTAATGTAGACGACTTACAATTAATCTCCGATTATTGGGATGATATAAGGCCAATATATAGCCAATTTGAATCAGGTTTAAAATCTGGAACAGCAGAAATATATAAATTTGAAATTCCAGGAGGCCAATACTCAAATCTAAAACCTCAGGTAGAAAGCTTTGGCCTTGGCCATAGGTTTGATGAAGTAAAGCTAATGTATAAGACAGTAAATGATATGTTAGGAGATATAGTAAAGGTAACACCAACTTCTAAGGTAGTAGGAGATATGGCCATATTTATGGTGCAAAATGGCCTAACACCTGAAAATATCTATGAAAAAGCTAAGGATATGGCCTTCCCAGATTCAGTAGTATCCTATTTTAAAGGCATGATGGGCCAGCCAATGGGAGGCTTTCCTGAAAAACTTCAAAAATTAGTCCTAAAAGGTGAAGAGCCTATAACTTGTAGGCCAGGAGAACTGTTTGAGCCAGCTGATTTTGAAAAGATAGAAAAACACCTAAGTGAAAACTTCAAGATAGATCCAGAGAAAAAGGACCTTTTAGCCTATGCCCTATACCCTAAGGTCTTTGAAGATTATTTGAAATTTAAAGAAGAACAAGGAGACCTTTTATGGATGGACAGCGATATCTTCTTCCATGGCCTAAGGGAAGGGGAAACTGGAGAAGTAGAGCTAATTGAAGGTAAGAGACTAGTCATTAAACTCCTTGAAATAGGAAGGTTAGATGAAGAAGGTTATAGGACACTATATTTTGAAGTAAACGATAGCAGAAGGGCCATAAAGATCTTCGATAAGGGAAGCAATGTTAAAAAAGAACAGGTAATAAAACAGATGGCAGACCCAGATAACAAGTACGAAATAGGGGCTAGTATACCAGGCCTAATAACTAAAATATTTGTTAAACCTGGAGAAAAGGTAAAGGAAAACCAATTAGTTGCCATTATAGAAGCTATGAAAATGGAAACCCATGTAACTGCAGGAGTAGATGGAGTAGTGGAATCCATAGTAGTCAAAGAAGGAGATAATGTAGAAACAGGAGAACTGTTGATGAGATTAGAATAAGCGGGCTACATGCCTCCTTATTTTTTTGTCAACTATTGAATATGAAAATAAAATAATATAAGATATATCCTAGAACACATAGAAAGAGGGGCTAAAATGCTACAATCAAATTTGGGAGAACTAACTGCTTTAGGAACTGCAATTTGTTGGTCTCTATCTGCCACCTTCTTTGAATTATCAGGCAAAAAGGTTGGCTCATTGGCAGTAAATTATATTAGGTTGATTACAGGATTTATTTTTATAAGTATCTTTACCTATATTACTAGAGGATATCTACTACCAGTAGATGCTAATACTAACAACTGGATATTCTTAAGCATATCAGGACTTATAGGTTTTTTCATTGGATACTTGTTCTTATTCCAATCATATTTAGAAGTAGGCTCAAGGGTATCCATGCTTATAATGGCTACATCACCACCCATAACAGCCTTATTGAGTTTTTTCATTTTTGGAGAAAAATTAAGCCTAATAAATCTATTAGGCATGGCCTTGACTCTAGGAGGTATAGCCCTAGTTATATTAAGCAGGGGAGATGAGGAACAAAAAGTTAAGGTTACTTATTCCATAAAAGGCCTTACCTATGCCTTTTTAGGCTCTTTAGGCCAGGCTGTTGGCCTTATATTTAGTAAGTTAGGCATGGAGTCATATAATGCCTTTGCAGCAACTCAAATACGCATAATTGCAGGATTTATTGGTTTTACACTTTTAATACTATATTCAAAGAAATTTGAAGACATAAAAAATGGATTTAAGGATAAGAAAGCACTTTTAGGTATAACAATAGGGTCCATATTTGGACCTTTTGTGGGAGTGGGATTATCCTTATTGTCTCTACAATATACTTCAGCAGGGATTTCATCAACCATAACTTCTATTACACCAGTAACCATTATTCCCTTATCTGTATTAGTCTTTAAGGAAAAGATAAAGATAAAGGAGATACTGGGAGCCTTGGTAACTGTAATTGGGGTAGGCATATTATTCTTGTTCTAGGGATGGTTTTCCATCCCTTTAAAATTTATTATAATGGACCTTATCAAACTTCAATGTTTCAATATCATGACCTGTCTTTTCCTCATCAGGATAACCTATGGAAATCATACACTCCACCCTATAATTTTGTGGTATACTTAATATTTCCTTCACATTATCTTCTACTTTTTTCCCATCCTCACTTAGTCTTTCTCTTACTTGTAGCCAGCAAGAGCCTAGTCCTAAGGACTGGGCAGTAAATTGGATAACTGTAGCTATAATAGATGAATCTTCAACCCATACATCAGTTACTTCAGGATCTGCAACTACAACAATGCCTAAGGGAGCATTTTTCATAGGCCAGGAAGCAGGTCCCCTAGCATTACCAAGCTTAGTCAAGATTTCCCTATCTGTAACTACTACCAATTCCCAAGGCTTTTTGTTCCTGCCAGAGGGAGCAGTTAAAGCACCTTGTATAATCTTATCTATTACTTCCTTAGGAACTTCTTGGTCCTTATATTTTCTTATACTTCTTCTGTTCATCAACAAATCTAACATAAAACCACACTCCTTGTTAGTATTTGACTATATTATACCATTAAATGCAAAAGAAGGTGTCTTATTAAAGACACCTTCGGATAGATACTTGTAATACATAAAGGGAGAGATTCATGTATATCTTTTGTGACTCACAATTGGAATTTTTAGTAAAGAATTTCTCTATTATTAATTATACTAATTTTAACAAGCTAGGACAAATAAAAAATATTAATAGAAAAGAATTTCATATTGATAAAATTTTGATAATCGCAAGAAATTCTTTTAATTATCAAAATTAAGGTTTTATTTAGACAATATGGAAAATTATGGTATAATGTTAAAAAGAGAACAATCAAATTACTTAAGGGGTGTTTAAGGTGACTACTTCTATAGAAGCAATTCTAGAGTTAGCTAAGGAACTGCCAGAAGAAGAATTGGGAAAGCTTATTACCTATATTAAGTTTTTTGAAGAAAAGGACGAGCCTGTGTTAGTGTTAGAAGTCGATGATGAAGAAGATATCATAAATATACTAAAAGTAGATGAATGGTATGATTCAGAGGAAATAGAAAAAGTATTAGAAAAAATCATAGAAAAACCTTCTTATCTTAGATAAGAAGATTTTTTGTTTATATGGAGTGGTATAAAGAATAATTTCATATTGAAAGGAGAGAGAAAGCATGGATAGCCAAGGCTGGCTAAGGTCAATGATGGCAGCAAGTATGGATGCAGAAAAGTTCCTCATTCATGTAGCAGGTATTATAGGCAAAGAATTTGACGAAGAAGTACTTTTATTAGAAATCATGAAGGAGGAATATATGGTTGTTTTCAAGAAATACACTACCTTAATATCAAGGGACACGGTAGAAAAGCTAAAGCTGGAATTCGACCCATATCTAGTTGACAAATATATATTAAATGATTTTATAAAGCAAGGATTTGAGTTTGATAAAAGAAGGAGTAAGTATATTAGGTATGTGTTTGGATTGATTGATGTGGATTATTAGTGTTAATATGGGATATAATCAATTTATGTGAGAGGAAGGTTTCTTGAGTAATATATCGATAAGTACAGGTAAAAAAGATACTGTTTTTTTCTAATGCAATTAAGTAAGTTGAAACCATGCAAATATAAAGTTGTTAACCTAAATAAATGTGGAAGTTAGGAGGATTAACATGAGTTTATGGTTATTTAGAGCCGGGAGAAAAGGGGAATATGAGAACAAATTTTTAACAGATGGGAGAGTATATTTAACTTGGGATGATTTTGACGTAGATTTAAGGACAATAGATACACAAGAAGATTTATATAAGGTTTTGATGGAAAAGTATGATTTAGAAAAGAAAAAGACAGCAATCAATTGGGCATCTCAGATCTGGCCTATAGCTCATAAAATGAAAATAGGAGACTGGGTTGTTCTTCCGAGTAAGATAAATAGGACATTGCATTTTGGCAAAATAACTGGAGAATATGTGTTTGATAAATCATTAGGTAGTCCATATTATCATTATAGAGAAGTGGATTGGTTCGCAATAGATATTCCCAGAGACAGATTTGACCAAGATATATTATATTCTCTAGGTGCATTTATGACGGTTTGTAGGATACATAAAAATAACGCAGAGAAAAGAATAAAACAGATGGCTGAAAATGATTGGAATGTCAAGCCAAGGACCGGTAGACAATTAATAGATGAAATTGATGAAGAGTCGAAGATTGATTTAGAAGAATATATTTTGGATCAAATTTCAGAATGGATCATACAAAAATTTAAAGGTTATAAAATGGAGGAGTTAATTGAAGAAATATTAAAGGCAAAAGGATATACTACATATAAAAGCCCCGAAGGTGCAGACCATGGTGTTGATATATTAGCTTCACCTGGGACATTAGGATTTGGTTCACCCAAGATATGTGTTCAAATTAAAACGGAAGCAAATCCAATTGATAGGCCCACTTTAGACCAATTAATTGGAACAATGAGCAATTTTGGTGCAGATTATGGGTTGTTAGTTTCTTGGAGTGGATTTAAGACTACTGTAATTAGGGAAATACCAAAACAATTTTTTAAAGTAAGGTTATGGGATTCTAAAATAATAATACAAGAGATATTTAATAATTACGAAAAACTAAGCGACGAGATAAAGGCAGAAATTCCACTTAAGAGGATTTGGATGTTAAATATAGAAGAATAGGATAATATTATTTAATGGCTTAGTTAATGATATTAAATTGTAAATGGAGAAAGGAAAGATGCCATAGTAACAAACAAACGAGTACAACATTTTATAATGGGCTGGTAGGAAAAAATAACTATTTAAAGAAACTAAAAAATATATTCCTAATCCTAAAGGAATAACTATCTATTATGAGCCTTTTTAGGCTATGGTGCTATTATTTAAGTTTTAACCTATAAAGGCTGTTGTAAATGCTTCTAATGCTGATTTTATGATAATACTTATGAAGTTGTCAGAGATAATGTAGATGAATTAATAGAAGATTTAAAGAACACAAGAATACTTCTGAATATTATTATCAGATAAGAAATTGGGACCTTAAATCAAATTTTGATATAGCAAGTAAAGTAGAAAACAGTAGATTGATGGATAGACAATATAAAACCCTAGCAATTTTGCTAGGGTTTTCTAAATATAAATAGATATTCATGTGCAATCAATAGGAAGTTATATTCTATACTTCTTTTATACCAAAATCCGGTTTCTTGACAATTGTGTTGTTCTTTAATTATAGTTTCTTTTAGCACAAATCCTGCTTGGAGAAATCGTTGCATCACTTCAAAGCCTAGTGGAATCATATGTTTTTTTCTACGGGTATCCCCAATTAGTACAGCACAATACTTGTCCTTTTTAAGAACTCGAAATAACTCCTTAGCAACTTTTGAGATTTCAATTAAGAAATCATCTATATCTAACAAAGACAAATCTCCTTCAATATCATCGCTGTATTTTATTATATTCGCATATGGAGGGTGAGCACATATTAAATCAATGCTATTATCCTCAATTATATTTAAGTTTCTTGAATCCAAATTACGGATGATTGGATGGTAGTCATTGTTTTTATTGAATCGGAGGTTTTCTTCTGCAATTTTTATGGCATTAGGATTTATATCTATACCTATCCCTTTTCTTTTTAAGAGTTTAGTCTCAACTAGTGTAGTGCCGCTACCTAAAAAAGGGTCAAGTACTGTATCACCTTCTTTAGTATATCTTAAGATTAGGTTTCTAGGTATGTAGGGTGACCAATTACCTCGATATTTACCATTATGTGTAGCCCAGCTGCCTCTGTCCTTAAAGCTCCAAACTGTAGTTGCCTCTAACGTAAAATTTTTTGGCTCCCATTCCTTAATATTTAGTGGTTTATTCACCTTATAGGCCCCATCTGATTCCATAACTAAATCTAAATTATCAGATATAAATTTTTTAGTTCGATTTAATGATTCTGCTATTTCACTAATGGACAACCCATCATTATTAAGATTAATTATTTTTTCCAACAGTGGTTCATATGATTGAGGATGACATTCATATAAATGCTTAATATAATCTTTTGAGGAGATTGTTTTGGAGCATACTTCACATTTCATTTAATTGTCCTCCTATAATTTTACTATTTCTTCTAAAACACCATCAAATATCATTTTTATATTAATAATATAATCGTTACTTTTAAATGCTTCATATAGAGAGGATTTTGCAGTATTCCAGCCTATTCCATCAGTAATCCATATAAACTTGTCTATTATTTTGTGATCTTTTAGAAATAGATCGAGAGATTGAAACTCTCCAGCTACAGACTTTAGTTTAGAGCCACCTCCTGAAAAAAGTTTGTTTCTATTAGGATTATTTTTTTATTATTATTAAGTATGGCAAAATCGTATTGTCTTGAATTTTTATCAACTGGCAATTCTAAATTCCAGGTTTTATAAATCTTAGATTTAGTAGCTTGAGTAATATATTCAAGTTCTAGTTTATTGCACAAGGTTGATATGTGCCATTCTATAATATCCTCCATTATTTTGCCGCCCCTATTTTTTCTACCATTTGTTCCGATACCAACTTCAAGTCCGATACAATAGTCTACTAAATTTTTTATCTTCTTGTTTTGGAACAAATGGAGCAGGCCTATTCTATCACAGAATTCAACAATATCATTTATTTCCTCGGGAGAGTATTTTTCTTTCTTCTTAAAACAAAAATTCTTATATTCCCAATCTGGTGTTTTGAAATTAGTTAAGACTTCTAAATTTTCATCTCTAACAGCAATTAATATTGGTATGATCGATGCGATTTTGGGATATCTGCTAATTAATTCCTTGAACTCATCTTTTACATTATTTTTCCCTATTAAGTAATTCATAATGTTCAGCTCAACTTCAATGTTTTTTACATTATGAAAGACTTTACTCCAATCAATAAAAAAATCAAAAGTTCTATTTGTATACTTAAGATTTTCTACTAAGTATTGGAATACCTCAAGTTCATTGTTTAATCCGATTTTCTTATAAGAACTTAGAAATTTCAACAGAATCACTCCTAATAATTTTTGATAAGTAATTCAGTTATGTTACCTCTGCCATTGGAATTAGAATTTATTAATCTTTTCGCATTTACCCTAATTATATTGAATCCCTTCGATGCTGGATATAAATCATCAAAAAAGTTATCATTTTCATCTACATTTTTTGGATCAGAGTTGCTAAGTAAAAGCTTAGCTCCCTTATTATGTAGCTCATGAAAAAAATCAGCCAGTCTTTTCTGTTCATCATCATTAAAATCATTTTTTGAATATGAAGTAAAATTAGAAGTTTTATTTAAGGGTCTATAGGGAGGATCAAAATAAACAAAAGTTTTATTATCTACAAAATTTCTTACAGTTGAAAAGTCATCTTGTAATATAGTTACATTTTTAAGGACTTTTGAAACATTTCTAAGGTTGTCTTCATCAAGTATAGTAGGATTTTTATATCTGCCATATGGTACATTAAACTGGCCTTTAGAGTTTACTCTATATAAGCCATTGAAGCAAGTTCTATTTAAAAAAATGAAACATGCAGATTTTAATATTTGATCCTCTGGAGGGTTATTATATAAATCTCTGATTTTGTAATAGTATTTCTTTCTTTCTTCATCTTCCAGTGGCAAATATTCATTGGAAATCTTTGATAACTTGTCAATCAAATTATCCACTTCATCTCGTATATGCTTGTATAGATTTATTAAATCTTCATTATAATCATTAATTATTATTTCTTTAAACTGAAATTTTTGGACTAGGTCAAATAGTACAGCACCACCGCCTACAAAAGGCTCAACATATTTTTCTATCTCATTATTTAGTAGTTCTTTAGGTAAATTTTTATTAATTTCTGGCAGCAGTTGTCTTTTACCACCAGCCCATTTTACAAATGGATATGGTTTCATATTTTTCATTCAATCACCTTCGCTTTCGTGTTCTTATATAGTATAACATATATATTTTTGATAAAGTCAATAAAATTATATCATAACATTCACCATAAGTGAAACTATCTATGGAATAAAGTAGTATACAATTAAAATGAGGTGATTAGCTTGAACGGTAGGCATGAAGAGCGCTTTAAAAAGATAGGTAGAAACATTAAGGATTTTAGGATTAAAAAGAATCTTACCCAGCAAGAATTAGCTGAAAGGGTTGGGATTAGCTTAAGTTATTTAAGTAAAATTGAAGCTGAAAACTGCAATAAGAGTTTTTCATTACACGTATTATTTGACATAGCTGATGCTTTAGGTGTAGATGTTAAGGAATTTTTTAATTGAACGTATTGTAAAGGAGGTATGTAATGAAATTACAAGATGCTATAATAAAGCTAGAGCCTATAATTAATAAGAAACTTGGAGAATTACTTTCAGAGAGTGATATGGTAAATATTGTTAAAGCCAAGGGCAAAACTGGACAGCTATTAGAAATATTGTTAGGATTAGAAAACTCTTCAAAACATTTAGATTTTGAAGATGGAGAATTAAAAACTAATAAATGTGATGCATTAGGTAATCCGCTAGAAACTATGTTTATAACTCAAATTAGCTCAATAATAGACGAATTACTTGATATGAAAAGTTTCTATGAAACATCATTGTATCAAAAAATTGAGAACCTATTATATGTTCCTATTTGTAAAGAAGGAGAACCAAAAGATTGGTTTTTCTTACCTTATGTTCATGTTGATCTTAGAGAAGAAAAATTTAAAGATTTAAAATTACAATTAGAGGATGATTATTATAATATTTGTAAACAATTAAGGGACAACATAGAGAATAGTGCTGATGGATATATACATACGTCTAGCGGGAAATACATACAAGTAAGAAGCAAAGATTCAAAGCCTTATAGCCCGATTTACTCAGAGATATACCGAAGATATGTTTCTAATAAAAATCATGCTTTTTATTTCAAAAAGGAATTTATGAGATATATCAATCCAGTTTCTTAGAGTGTATAGCAAATAAAAAGACAATTATTTAGGTCGTAGATGAAGGAAAGAAAGCTATTTTTTTGTTCTCACGACTTTGCCAACCTTCTAGAATCAAACAATGTAAAAGAGTATGATTTGCTTACAAAAAATCAATAGAACAGACTTGCTAATATTTTCGAATAGAGGGTTGCTAGGTTCCCAAAGTACTGCCATGTCTTTTGCTTAATGACCTTATACATCCTAAGACAGATGATGAATTAGAAGTTAAGTCATACCTAACCTCTGCATCCAAGTCTATATTTATCTCACTTATAGCATTGAAAATACAGGCTTTCAAATAATTAATAGGTACTTTTACTTTAGTTGTCTTAGTAGCTTCTTTAAACTTTTCTAAGGCATGTTCTATGGCATAATAGTCAAGCTTTTGGATTTCAGCCCTTGCTATGTCTTTTGGTACGTAGGTATTGCCAATTTTTATGTTTTCATAGTTGTTTATATCATGGACAAGAAGAAGGATTGCTTTAAAAACTGCATCCCTATAGTATTCAGGGATGTTTTCTAATTCGCACTTAGCTACTATACTTCTAGGATCTAGGTTATTTTTAGCTGAATTATCCATCAGTCCGTCAGTCTTATCATAGGAGCAAGCTTTATTCTCAAAGGATTCTTCCTCTGATTTACAGCAATAAATAAGGCGATCCATCTTGACAGATGGACTGATAATCTCTGCAGAAATCTCTGTAGTATTCTCTGGTATTGGTGGGGTTAATTTGACCCTGTCAATTGGGCAATTTTGAGTCCTATCCATAGAGTCATTTTGTTCATTACTATCAGATTCATTTGACACCTTCAAGATAGAGTTAAGCATATCGTAGTCAATTGTATACCACAAAGTTCTGTCCATTTGATAAACGTTAAACCTATCGACAATTATCAACTTCATATTCCTTAGCTTCTTAAATACTCTCTTTATGGTTTCTTTAGACCAGAATGGGAATTGTTCATTCCATTCTTCATAGGTATTATAGGTCCAGTATCTTCCTTCATGAAAGTTTCTGCCTGCGTTTTTGTTCACCTGGATCCAATAGTGGACCTGTTGCAAAACAATGGCTTCATTTAAGCCTATAATTGTAGCCAAAATCTTATTTACAACTAAAGGATGCTTATCGAATAATATAGCCATAGTATTACCTCCATTTATAATTTACTTAATAAATAGAAAAATTAAATGGATTTTACTACAATCAAAGATTAATGTTGTGAAAATATTGTTTTTTCTCTTATCTTTTTATAAGATATATTAAAGTAATAGGAGGTTAATCTAATAAAAAATAATACGATAAGCTTTCTTTCTTGCAAATAATTAAGTTAAGGTTTAACTTGCAGGTAATTAAACTTTAAACAGAAAGGGTGGACTATATGAAGAAAAACATGAATATAGGTATTATAGGTGCAGGAGTGGTTGCAGAGAGAATAATAAGGGCTTGTAGTATGCACCCAAGGGCAAATATCAAGGGTATATATGATGTAAATCCAAAGAAACTAAAGGATGTAGCTGAAAAACATAGCTTGAGGCCTGTTGACACTTACAAGACCTTATTGGAAGATGAAGATATAGATATTATCTACTTGGCTGTTCCACCAAAATACCATTATCCCATAGCTCTGGATATACTAAAAGCAGATAAGCATTTCTTATGTGAGAAGCCCTTAGCAAATTCAACTGAAGAAGCTAGGGAGATGTATGAGCTAGCAAAAAGTAAAAAAATAGTTCATGGGATGAATTTTCCTACCATATATCTTAATGTTTATGAAAAAATGGAGGAATTAATAAATAATGGCTTTCTTGGTGATTTAATTCGAATTGAGTTTCAAGGGTATTTTACCCATTGGCCAAGGCTCTGGCAGCAAAATGATTGGGTGGGCTCTAGAGAACAAGGCGGCTTTGTAAGGGAAGTTGTTACCCATTATATTCAGCTGATACAAAGACTATTTGGTGATATAGAAGATGTAGTTTCCTTTATTCAGTATCCTGAAGACCCACAGCTGTCTGAAACTGGTATTATAGCAAAGGGAAGTGTAGGGGGAGTTCCAGTTTTAATAAATGGAGTTACCCATGTGGGAATGAAGGAAGAACTAAATTTTAAAATATTTGGTACAAAAGGAGCCATATATTTAAGGAATTGGAGAGACCTGTTGGTATCTACAAAAGAAACAGGATTAGAGAAACTAGATATAGTAGAAGAAAATCACTTAGTAGACTTACTAGATAATTTTTTCAGGGCCATAGATGGTGAAGAGGCTAAGATAGTTGATTTTGAGGAAGGATATAAGACTCATAGGATTATAGAACAATTATTAGGTAGGGAATAAGTCAAGAGGGGATAGATTTGGTAAGCAAGTAGATTAATGGGGTTTATCAAAAATATAATTTAGATTTTCAATATATATTATTCTAAAGGTATTAGGGGGGGTAATATGTTTAAGAAATCTAGTAATTATAAAAAGGTTTTACTAGTATGTTTAATTATTTTTTCCACACTCTTTTTTTCCAGCTGTAGTAGTTCATTAGATGCATTTGATGGCGATTCAGTTATGGTTTTTAAAAATGTCAACGTAATACCCATGAATACAGAAAGAGTACTAAAGAACTACAATGTAATAATTAATGATGGCAAAATAGTAAAACTAGGCAAGGCATGGAAAACTAGAGTGCCTAAAAACGCAACAGTTATTGATGGGAAGGGCAAATTTCTTACACCAGGCTTGATAGACATGCATGTACATATTTGGCTTGATGATGAGCTAGAACTATACCTAGCCAATGGGGTTACAGGTGTAAGAGACATGTTTGGAAATTTTGGTAGATTGTCAATGAAGAAGAAAATTCAAGAGGGAAAAATTTTAGGACCACGATTGTATGTTGCAAGCCCCATAATAGATGGAGATCCTCCTTATTGGGATGGATCTACTGTTATAACTAATCCTGATGATGCAGAAAAATATGTAAAATCCTATAAGGAAATGGGCTATGATTTTATTAAGATATATGAGGGACTAACAAATGATGTTTATGATGCCATTATAGAAGCAGCTAAAAAGGAAGATATCCCTGTTGTAGGCCATATACCTTCTTCTGTTGGTATAGAAAAAGCATTACAAGCAGGCCAAAAATCCATAGAGCATTTAGACAAGTATACTGATAGTGAAGACCTATATAATATGACTATCGACAATAATGTATGGAACTGTCCTACCATTGTACTTTATACAAATCGTATTCTGCCTTTGTTAGGAGAAAAGGTTGCAGGTATTGAGTATGTTGATCCGAGATCAGTATCAATTTGGGGAGTTAGGATGGGTTTACCTAGAGGAAGTGCAGAAGAGTATGTTAAATCTAATCAGTATATAGCTGATAGTTTGCCTCAAGAGTCGATTGAATCTTATGTAGAAAGAGTAAAATCAATTATAGAGGAGTCGAAGACTGTTACAAAAAACTTATACGATAGAGGAGGAAGAATACTATTAGGAACTGATACTAATAACCCCTTCATTGTGCCTGGTTTTTCAATTCATGATGAGCTATTTAACCTAGTAGAGGCAGGCCTAACACCCTATGAGGCTATAAAGGCGGGAACTTATGATGCTGCAGAATTTTTGAATATATTGGAAGAAGCAGGTACTGTTGAAGAAAATAAAAATGCAGATTTAGTATTACTGGATGGAAACCCCTTAGATGATATAGCTAATATGAAAAAAATAGAAGGGGTAATGCTTATGGGAAGATGGATTAGTAAAAGTGAAATAGATGATATGCTTAATTCTAGACTGGAAGAATACGGAAGGAAAGCAAATTAGCGTATTTTTCAAATTAGATTGGGTATAAGAAACTAAGAAAGACATATAGAGCATCAATGAGCTAAGTATATTAAATTTATGGTATATTTAGTATACTACTGTAAAATTAATAAATATATTAATAACTTAAAGGAGGAAACTAAATGAAATACTTATTCTTATGTTACCCAAGATGAACTACTTGTTCAAAAGCTAGGAAATGGCTTGATGAACATAATATTGAATATGAAGAAAGGAATATTAAGGATCATAATCCAAATGAAGAGGAA
>JAAYFT010000131.1 GCA_012728125.1 Tissierellia bacterium
CTATGCCTATTTAGAAAGCAGCAAATCTCTGGTGATTAGATATCCTAATGTAGAACATCAATATGCAACTTTCGTTGCTGGGTCCACCTTAACCATTAGAAAAGACATCTTTAACGATATGGAGTTTCCTCACCTTTCAAGAGGAGAGGATACGAAATTCTTACTGGAATGTAAAAGTAAAGGTATTAGAGTATACTCTATGGATAGGTTTAATCATGTGGTCATTCGGAGGCCAGATATTAGTAGCCACTCTTGGCAGATAACTGAAGACCATTTTATGAAAAATAGTGAATTGGTCAGAATTACAAAAGACTATAAGTCTCTGACAACCATATAATAAAATACAGGGTGGCAACACCCTGTATTATTATAATCCTAATTTTATTTTTAATTTTTCTAACATATCCTTTGTCATTCCATCTAAATCGTATTTTGGATCCCAGCCCCATTCTTCTCTAGCAGCAGTATCATCTAAAGAATTTGGCCAAGATTCTGCAATTGCCTGTCTTACAGGATCCACATCATAATCTAATTCAAATTCAGGTATGAATTTTTTTATGGATGCTGCTATCATTTCAGGGTCAAAGCTCATGGCTGTTACGTTAAATGCATTTCTATGAATTAGCTTTGATGGGTCCGCTTCCATAAGCTGAATAATAGCATCAAGTGCATCAGGCATATACATCATATCCATCATTGTGCCTTTAGCTATGAAGCTAGTATATCTCTTGTTTTTCAATGCGTCATAATAAATATGAACTGCATAATCGGTAGTTCCTCCACCTGGTAAAGTTTCATAGGAGATTAAGCCTGGGAAACGAACTCCCCTTGTATCTACTCCATATTTTAAGAAATAATAGTCGCATAATAATTCCCCTGCTACTTTAGTTATACCATACATAGTGGTAGGTCTTTGGATTGTATCTTGAGGAGTATTGTCTGGAGGTGTTGTTGGACCAAAGGCTGCAATTGAGCTTGGTGTAAAGACCATACAATTTTCTTCCCTAGCTACTTCAAGGACATTGTATAGTCCATTCATGTTTATATTCCAACATTCCTCAGGATACTTTTCACCTACGGCTGAAAGTATAGCAGCTAGATTTATTATGGTATTGATATTATGTTTTTTTACTATTTCTTGTAATGCCTTTCCATTAGTAATGTCTACTATTTCAAATGGTCCAGATTCTATCAGCTTTTCATGCCCTTCCTTTATTCTTCTACCGCTGGCAACTACATTGTTTGCTCCATAAATTCTTCTTAGTTCAGTAGTCAGTTCTGAACCTATTTGACCTAGCGCTCCCGTTACTAATATTTTTCTCATCTAATGCACCCCCATAATATATGTTCGTCATAATTATATCATATTTCCTAGACTATTAATATCTTTTATTTAAAAGTTGTAAAAACAAATTCCAATACCTTTAGGTCCTAAATGGGAGCCTATTACAGGACCAATTTCATCAATAGTTATTGTAACATGTGGAAACTTCTCCTGTAAGCTTGTTTTCATTTTTTCTGCATACTCTTCATCTAAAACGTGGCA
>JAAYFT010000132.1 GCA_012728125.1 Tissierellia bacterium
ACTAAGCCATACTTGGACAATAGGCAAGTAATAGTGACCTTGAGCAATTCAGATATAAATACAAAGGCAGATTTAGAAAATAGGATTGTAGCAACTCAGAACTCTTCAAGTTCCCTAGAAGCCTTGGAAAAGGCAGGTGTAATACCTAGTTTTAAGGATGGGGATATAATCCTATTCGATACCTTCAATGAGGCCTTTATGGACTTAGAGGCTAAGAGGGTGGATGCATTAGTAGCAGATGAGATAATGGCTAGGTACTATATTGCAGAAAGAGGGGAAGAAAAATATAAGATCCTAGATCAGGATTTTGGTGAAGAGGAATACGGTATAGGTGTAAGAAAGGAAGATAAGACACTATTGGAAAAATTAAACCAAGCCTTAGATGAAATGAAAGAGGATGGAACAGCAAAGCAAATTTCTGAAACTTGGTTTGGAGAAGATATAGTTAAGTAGGAGGAAAAATGGATTATATATTGGAGATAACACCATTTTTATTAGATGGGTTTAAAACAAGCTTATGGGTATTCTTAATTACAGCCATATTCTCTATACCATTAGGAATTATAGTTTGTCTACTTAGGCTAAGTAGGATTAAGATAATTAGCATGATAACTCAGGCCTATATTTTAATAATG
This sequence comes from Tissierellia bacterium, assembly GCA_012728125.1. GTDB lineage: Bacteria > Bacillota > Clostridia > Tissierellales > Tissierellaceae > JAAYFT01. Next base: position 636 of record JAAYFT010000132.1, read on the forward strand.
AGGGGGACCCCCCTCTTACTTCAAATAATATTTGTATACTTTGGCCTTCCTATAATGGGCATAGTACTAAATCGAGAGGTCTCCGTCTCCATAGCCTTTATTCTAAATTATGCTGCATATTTTGGAGAAATATTTAGGGGTGGAATCAATTCCATTGATATTGGTCAATTTGAAGCAGCTAAGGTACTTAAACTATCTAAAACCACAACATACCTTGGAATAATTTTACCCCAAGTGTTTAAGATTGTACTTCCTTCCTTGGGGAATGAATTGATTACCTTAATAAAGGACACATCTTTAGTCTATGTCCTAGGTTTAGGAGATATATTAAGGGCTGCCAAAACCCTTTCAAATAAAGATGCTACAATTACTCCCTTGTTCATAGCAGGAGCCATATATCTAATATTTATCTGGTTTGTAACCATTCTTTTGAAAAGAGTGGAAATGAGATTGGAATATTATAAGTAGGTGAAAAGATGTTGAGAATAGAGAATTTAAACAAGTCCTTTGGAACTAAAAAGGTTTTAAAAGATGTAAATCTAGAATTCGAAAGAGGAACTATAAGTATGATAACAGGAGAATCAGGAGTGGGTAAAACCACCTTGATTAGATGTTTATGCGGTTTGGAGACCTATGACAGTGGAAGGATCCTGTACCTTGATGAAGATAGTAAAGATAACAAGTCCATAGGCCTAGTATTTCAAAACTTAAATCTCTTTCCCCATTTTACTGTAATGAAAAATATTATATACCCTCTAATAAAGGTAAAAAAAATAGACAAAAGACAAGCTACATCCAAGGCAAAAGACCTAATAGATATGTTAAGCTTAAAAGGCTTAGAAGACCATTATGAATATCAATTATCAGGAGGACAAAAACAAAGAGTGGCCATAGCTAGGGCCTTGGCCATGGAGCCTAATTACCTTTGTTTCGATGAACCAACTTCTGCCCTAGACTATAAGTTGAGAGACAATGTGGGAGAAATACTACAAAAAGTAGCCTCTAAAGGAAGAGGAGTCATAGTCATTACCCACGATAGAGACTTTGCAAAAAAATATGGAAATAAAATATATGAACTAAAGAATATAGACAATTAACCCCCTAGGTTTTCCTAGGGGGTTTATGCTATAATTAATTAAATAAACAAGGAAGGAGTATTGGGATGTACAAGGAAATCAATGAGGAGATTTATTCTCTAAAAGAAGACATTAGAGCTAAAGAAAAATTAGAACATTTAAGGAATATGGCCTTAGATGAATATAATAAAAACTTAAAAATCTTGGAAGAGATGAAGGACAGGTTAAAGAAGGAGAAAAAGGATGTTACAAATCTCGAAAGTATGAGTTTAAGCTCCTTTTTCTATAGCCTAATTGGGAAAAAGGATGAAAAACTAGATAAGGAAAGAAAGGAATATCTGGCTGCAAAACTCCAATATGATGAACATATTTTAGCTGTCAAGGAATTGGAAGACCTAATTAAGAAATATGATGAAGAGCTAATGAAATATGAAGGGGTAGAAGCAAGATATGAAAGTTTAATCTCTGAAAAACAAAGGCTTTTAATCAATGAAGATACACCTAAGGGAAGGCATCTAAGAAGCCTATTAAATAAATTGAATGAGCTTAAACTGGATATTAAGGAAGTAAATGAAGCCATATATGCAGGTGAAAATGCATATAATGCCTTAATTGAGATGAAAGAGCCATTAAAATCTGCTAAGGGCTGGGGAACTTGGGACCTACTTGGAGGGGGTTTTTTCTCAGATTTGATGAAACACTCCCATTTAGATGATGCAAATAGATTATCATATAATGTACAACACCAATTAAAGGTATTTCAAAAGGAGCTAACCGATGTTAATGAATTTACAGAAATAAAAGTAGATATTGGTTCTTTTGCAAAATTTGCAGATTTTTTCTTTGATGGCTTATTTGCCGATTGGTTTGTACAGTCAAAGATTAATGAATCCCTATCAAATGTTGAAAGTGCAATAGGTAGAGTAAAAAGCCTATTAGAAGATTTAAGGAGAAACTTAAAGGACTTGATAAGGGAAAAGGAACAGCTTGAGTCTGAGATAAATGAAATCTTGGAAGCATAACACTGTTTATTATAGTTTATATAAAAATCCAATAAATTTTAAGGAGGAGTAAAATGGCAAAGGCACTACTAGAAAGAAAGGATGTAGACCAAAATCTAACTTGGGATTTAAGTGGAATTTTTAAAACTGAAGTAGAATTTGAAAATGCAGTAAAAGAAGCTGAAGATTTAGCCAATGAGATTGAAAAGGACTTCAAGGGGAAACTAAATACTCCAAGTGCTATTAATAGCTGTTTATCAAATATATAATAGGGCAAAGTTGGCAGACATGGATTTTGGTACATTTACAGTAGATGGTAAGGAATATCCTTTATCCTTCGTGTTATTTGAAGGCCAATGGGAATATGAGAAGGATACTAAAC
>JAAYFT010000133.1 GCA_012728125.1 Tissierellia bacterium
ATAATCGCATGGATTTAAAAATGTTACACGACATGAGATAATATCCCTACAAAGCACTTTTAAAGTTAACAAAACGCTTTGGCAACTTTAAAACTGTAGGGAGATGATATTTTGGCAACTATGAAAGCATCAAAACATAATTTTATTAAACGCTTACTTTCCTTATGGCAATACTTGTCCAACTTTGATATAATTAACTACAGACTATATTCGAATATCAAGAGGGGAAATCTATGAAGCGAAAAAGAGCATTGTTTTTATTTTTCTTAGACACTATTTTTGTTAATATTTCATATATATTGGCTTTATATATCAGATTTGAGGGAGATATTCTAGGCAAGCAATTTGGTGAATATTTTCTAAGATATAAAGAGCATTTTATGTATATTACATTAATAAAACTTGTTGTATTTTTATACTTTAAGCTGTATAAACCTGTTTGGAAATATGCTAGTATCGAAGAGCTAATGAATATAGTCGTGGCTAGTATTGTGTCCAATGCAGCTGTACTTAGCTATATGTTCATTAGACAAAGTATGCTACCTAGGAGTATATACATATTAGCAGCCCTTTTAGATATGGTACTTATAGGTGGTATTAGATTTAGTTTTAGGGCCTTAACTACTGTTAGTGCTGGTTTACATAGGAATGGAAGCCAAAAGTCTGTCATGATAGTTGGTGGCGGCGATGCAGGGGCTATGGTTATTAGGGAGTTTAAAAACCATACCCAGCTAAATAGTAGACCAGTAGCCATTATTGACGACAGCTTAGAAAAGCAAGGCCAGATGATAAATGGAGTTCCTGTAGTAGGTACTAGGGTAGATATACCTAGCATAGCGGAAAAGTATAAAATCGATGAAATAATAATTGCGATGCCTTCTGCATCTAAGAAAGAAATAAAAAATATCGTTGAAATTGCAAAGACTACAAAATGCAAATTAAAGATCGTTCCAGGCATGTATGAGTTAATCGATGGAAAAGTTAGCATAAAAAACATCAGGGATGTTAGTATAGAGGACTTACTAGGAAGGGAAGAAATAAAGGTTGATTTAAGAGAGATTAGTACCTATTTGACTAATAAGGTTGTTTTAGTTACAGGTGGTGGAGGCTCAATTGGATCTGAACTTTGCAGGCAGGTTGCCAGTTTTAACCCTAAAAAGCTAATTATACTGGACATATACGAAAACAATGCCTATGATATACAAAACGAGTTATTAAGGAAGTATAAAAACTTGAACTTAAAAACTGTAATTGGTTCCATCAGGGATAAAAAGAGGATGTTGGAGTTAATGAATAAAGAAAGGCCTGATGTAGTATTTCATGCTGCAGCTCATAAACATGTACCTTTGATGGAAGATAGTCCAAAGGAAGCAATCAAAAACAATGTATTTGGTACATTAAATCTAGCTCAAGCTGCAGATAAATATGGAGTGAAAAAGTTTGTGATGATATCTACGGACAAGGCTGTAAATCCTACTAATATAATGGGGGCTAGTAAAAGAATTTGTGAGATGATTATTCAATCTATGAATAGCATCAGTAAAACAGACTTCGTAGCAGTTAGGTTTGGCAATGTCCTTGGTAGTAATGGTAGTGTTATTCCTTTATTTAAAAAGCAAATTGCTGAAGGTGGACCTGTTACAGTTACCCACGAAGAGGTCATTAGGTATTTCATGACCATCCCTGAGGCAGTTCAACTGGTGATTCAAGCTGGAGCCATGGCCACTGGTGGTGAGATATTTATCCTGGACATGGGAGAGCCTGTGAAGATCTTAGACTTAGCTAAGGACTTAATTAGGCTTTCAGGCTATGAACCCTATGTGGACATACCTATAGAGATAACAGGCCTTAGGCCTGGGGAAAAGTTGTTTGAAGAATTGCTCTTAGATGAAGAAGGTATATCTGCAACTAAACATGATAAGATATTCATCGGAAAGCCAACTTTTACTGATTATAAGCTCTTGTTAAAATCCTTAGATGAAGCCCAAAGGCTTATAAAAAATGGTACAGACGAAGAGCTTAAGGAATATATAAGGACCATAGTGCCAAATTATGTAGACAATGAAGAAGTAAATAACAAGGTGCTTAGCAATTGCGAAACAAGTTAATAAGAAATAATCTATAAATTTTGAGATGAGGAAAAAATATGGAAATGAGCGTGTCCCTATGTAAAGCCTTAAATAAGTTATTTCCTTTGCCTATACACCCTTTTAATCTACAAAATAAGGGGATTAAAACCTACGCAGAGTGGCAATATGAAAGAGGAGAAGAAACCATACTACCATCCCTTTGGTGCCCATTTAAGCGATGCCATAGGCTTTCCCTGGGTCCACCTATTCTTTAGTGAAGAAACCCTAATTAAGGTCTATAAAGATTTGGTCAAGGACCTACCTGATGGGCAGAAGCGAATAGACTTTAGGATAGCTAAAGATGAAAATGGCAAGGAGTATTTTGCCTATATCAATGGCATGACTATTAAAAGGTTCAATAAGATCTTAAGAGACACATATTTTAATATTTCATATTATAGGGAAGTACCATTGAGAAATTTCTTGACTCCCTTTGCTAAAATGCCTATTTTAAAAGAAGGTTTTGTTAAAATGGTAGTAGCTATTCTAGAAAAATAAATTCTATGACTTGTATAAAGTCATAGCTAGACTTATTCAAAGTCCTCCAAATTTTTGAGGACTTTTTGTTTTTCCTTAAATTTTTTTATGTGACTTATTAAAAGTCCTATTTTTCAATATTTGCCTCCCTTCCCTATACTGGAGGTTGAAGGGAGGAGATATTATGTTTGATAGCTTGTTAGACAAGGCTAGGGCAGGAGATAAGGCTTCCAAGGAGGAGATAATCAATAGATTGCAGCCCTTGATCATTAGTTCCATTAGGAGATACTACAACAAGCCAAAAGAATATGAAGATCTAATCCAAGATGGAAATTTAATTATATTGGAGTGTATAGAAGACTATGAACCATCTAAGGGAGTCCATTTTCTAGGCTATGTTAAGACCATGCTAAGATATTTGTATTTAGACAAGCATAAGACAAAGATTCATCATAGCCTAAATGAAGTGGTGGGAGATGGGGAAGTGGAGCTAATGGACCTATTGGTGTCGGAAGACAAGGAAGCCTTGGACTTAATTTTAGATGAGGAAGATAATAAATACCTATTAGAGGCATTAGACAGGCTTACAGATAGGCAAAGAGAAGTGATTATCCTATATTACTTTGAAAATATGA
>JAAYFT010000134.1 GCA_012728125.1 Tissierellia bacterium
ATAATAGTTAGCTTTCCGAAATATGGAGGCTAACTATTTTTTTGTAGGTGATAGAATGAATAAAGAACAAGAAAGAAGAAGGCTACTAGGAGAAGAACCCGTTGGTAAACTATTATTTAAATTCTCAGTGCCTGCTATTACAGGAATGATAGTAAATGCATTGTATAATGTTGTAGATAGAATTTTCATAGGAAAAGGTGTTGGAGAGTTAGCTATTGGTGGCATATTTATTACTATGCCATTATCCTTAATTCTCATGGCCTTTAGTATGCTAATAGGTATTGGAGGCAATACCCTAGTTTCTATTAAGCTAGGTCAAAATAAGAAAGAAGAGGCTGATAAGGTTGCAGGAAATTCCTTTGTATTGTTGGCCTTAATATCTTTGACTATTTCTATACTAGGCTTATTATTTTTGAAACCTTTGCTAAATATTTTTGGGGCATCCCCTTCTAATTATCAATATGCCTATGATTACATGAAGATTATACTTATAGGTGCTCCATTCCAAGCCATAGGTTTTGGAATGAATAATTTTATCCGTGGAGAAGGAAGCCCTACTACTGCTATGAAAACCATGTTAATTGGTGCCATCGCCAATACCATATTAGACCCTATATTCATATTTGTTTTCAACATGGGAGTTGAAGGTGCAGCCATAGCAACTATTATATCTCAGGCCTTATCCGCTACCTGGGTATTAGCCTATTTCTTTACTGGTAAGTCAGTACTTACAGTTAAGAAAGAGTACTTAAAACTAAAGCCAACAATAATTAAGGATATCTTATCCATAGGAGTAAGTCCATTTAGTATGCAATTGGCTGGTAGTATGGTAACAGTCCTATTAAATAACAGCTTAAAGACCTATGGTGGGGAATTGGCCAATTCAAGTATGGCTGTTATCAATAGTATTGCCATGATGGTTATGATGCCTGTCTTTGGTATAAACCAAGGTTCTCAGCCTATTATCGGATTTAACTATGGGGCAAAAAACTATGATAGGGTAAAGGAAGCATTAAAGTATGCAGCTATAGCAGCAACTACCATAACCACTATAGGCTTTATACTAACTCAATTTTTCCCAGTATTTTTATATAAATTATTCATAAGCTCTGAAGGAAATATTGCAGGAATATCAAGAATCGGTGTCCCTGGCATGAGGATCTACCTTGCCATGTTTCCTATTATAGGTTTTCAAGTAGTCAGTTCAAATTATTTCCAAGCCACAGGCAAGCCTAAACATGCAATGCTTCTTAGCTTGTCAAGGCAAGTGTTGATTCTTATTCCTGCCTTGTTGATTTTACCTAAGTTTTTCGGCCTAAGTGGAGTATGGATGGCAGGGCCTCTTGCAGATTTAACTGCATCTATAATTACAGGGTTCTTCGTCATTAGAAGTGTAAGAAATCTAGGAAATGAAGCCAATGCAGTGAATAAGAAGATTATTGAAGAAAACTAGAAAACTACAAAGAACCTATATAAAAAAACTCTGCCTTTTTTGATAAAAGCAGAGTTTTTTTATATTTATATATTAACCTTAAATACAGTTTGTTCCTCTACATCAATCGTCAATGCATCTAA
>JAAYFT010000135.1 GCA_012728125.1 Tissierellia bacterium
AACTCTCCTATACTATAATATTTCATTATTATCACCTCTCTATATACAATTATATCATACTTTTATAAATTGTATATAGAGTTTTGCAATTTTTTATAAAATTATTTTAGCTGTTGTTACCCTCCTTATCCCAATATTATATTAAACAAGATGTTTTTCTCTTAATCTAACTACTAATTTTTTGACTGACTCCTTACAATCACCTTGGAATAATTCTCCCTGCCCTGTTCTTCCCTGTGGTGTAAAGGATCTATTTACTTGGGTTGGAGATCCATCTAAGCCAACATTATCAAAATCCGCATTTATATCCTTATCTGATAGGGCTTTAACCTTATCCCCTTTGTAAGCGTCATATACTCCCCTAATAGAAGGATATCTAGGTTGATTTAATTCCTTTATAGCTGTTAATAGTACAGGCATTTCAGACTCTATTACAAAATATCCGTCTTCCAAGGCCCTTTTTGCTATTACCTTATTTCCTTCGATTTTTAATTCTTCAACATAGGTTATCTGTGGTAAGCCTAAATGCTCTGCTATTTGAGGACCTACCTGTGCAGTATCTCCATCTATGGCCTGCCTACCGCAGAATATAATGTTATAATCTCCAATATGTTTTATTCCAGCAGCTAAGGCAGTAGATGTTGCCCATGTATCTGAACCTGCAAAGGCCCTATCTGTTAGTAGTATTGCCTCATCAGCTCCCATTGCTATGGCTTCTCTTAAGGCTGCATCCGCTTGAGGAGGGCCCATAGATAAAACAGTTACTTTTACATTTTCATAGTTATCTTTTATCCTCAAAGCCTCTTCTAAAGCATTTCTATCATCTGGGTTAATAATACTTGGTACCCCATCACGAATAAGGGTTCCACGTACTGGATCTATTCTAACTTCATTAGTATTAGGCACTTGTTTTATACATACAATAATATTCATATCTCTCCCCCTCACCATTATTTTAATAAAGCAGCTGCTATTACCATCTGTTGAACCTGAGATGTTCCTTCATATATTTCAGTTATCTTTGCGTCTCTCATCATTCTTTCCATTGGATAATCCTTTGTATATCCATATCCGCCGAATAATTGTACACACTTAGTAGTTACATTCATGGCACATTCTGAAGCATATAATTTTGCCATGGCTGCCTCTTTACCATAAGGTAAACCATTGGATTTGTTAAAGGCTGCCCTGTAAACTAAGAGTCTAGCAGCATCTATTTCAGTTGCCATATCTGCTATCATCCATTGCAAACCTTGGAATTTTGATAATGGCCTACCAAATTGTTGTCTTTCCTTCACATATTTAATAGTCTCTTCTAAGGCACCAGCAGCAATTCCAAGAGCTTGGGCTGCAATTCCGATTCTTCCACCGTCTAAAGTAGACATGGCAATTTTAAAACCTTCTCCTTCATTGCCCAGTAAATTTTCCTTAGGAACAATGCAGTTTTGGAATATTAATTCAGCAGTAGAAGAGGCTCTTATACCCATTTTCTCTTCTATCTTTCCTATACTAAATCCTGGAAAATCCTTCTCCACAATAAAAGCTGAAATTCCCCTAGTACCCTTAGACTTGTCCGTCATAGCGAATATAATATATACATCAGCTTCTCCACCATTAGTAATAAATATTTTTGTACCGTTTAAAATGTAGTTATCTCCATCTAGTACAGCAGTAGTCTGTTGGCTTGCCGCGTCCGTACCAGCATTAGGCTCTGTTAAACCAAATGCACCTAAATACTCTCCCTTGGCCAACGGAACTAGGTATTTTTGTTTTTGTTCTTCCGTTCCATATTTATAGATTGGCCAACATCCTAAGGAAGTATGGGCTGATAATATGACTCCTGTAGTAGCGCAGGACTTTGACAATTCCTCGACAGCTATTGCATAGGCTAAATCATCTCCACCTGCACCACCATATTCTGCAGGAAAGGGTATACCCATCATATTATACTTGGCCATTTTTTCTACTGTTTCCCTTGGAAATCTCTCTGTTTTGTCTATTTCAGCAGCAATGGGTTTAACCTCATTTTCAGTGAATTCTCTCATGATGCTTCTTACCATCAATTGCTCCTTGCTTAAATTGAAATTCATCTAATATCCCCTCCTCAATTAATTGGTATTCCCTATATAATTATTATAGTCTATGTTTGTTAAATTTTCCACAAATATTGTTAAAAAAATATCCAGAAACAAAAAATCATACTAGTCAAAATAGTTTGACTAGTATGATTCTTAGGTAAGGCTTTTAATCTAAAAAATCAGTTATTCGTCATGCTTCTCCTTTAGGAAATATGAAAGTATAAATAAGCTTTCATTTAAACGAACATTTTCAACGACAATATGATCTGGTACTTCTAGGTCTGTTGGAGCAAAGTTCCAGATACCTTTTACTCCAGCCTTAACAAAGGTGTCTGCTAACTCTTGGGCACTTTCCCTTGGAGATGTTATGATTCCAATGTCTATGTCATTTTCCTTGATGAATTCAACCATATTGTCCACATCTCTAATTTCAATATCTCTAATCCTTAAACCGATTAGCTTTGGATTTTTATCGAATAGGGATAAGACCTTAAATCCCGCATCTTCAAAACCCTTATAATTTGCAATCGCTTGACCAAGATTTCCTGCACCTGCTATAACAGCCTTATAAATAGTATCTAGACCTAAGATTTTTCCTAATTCACCATGGAGTTCTTCAACATTATATCCATATCCCTGTTGGCCAAATCCACCAAAGTTGTTCAAATCTTGTCTAATTTGAGAAGCAGTAAATCCAGTCAATTTACTTAATTCTTGAGAAGAAATCCTATTAATTCCCTTATCCATCAAATCTCCTAAATATCTATAATACTTAGGTAACCTCCTGATGACTGTTATAGAAATTCTATTCTCTCTATCAAATCTATAGTCTTTCTCCACTTTCGCATACACCACCCATTTTATTTTACTGTATATTATAACATCATGATACTTTCATGTCAATTTTTTTCTATATTTTGAGAATTTTTTTGTATATTAAATTGACTTTTAGACAAACTAAGACTGGAAGGAGTGATTATTATAGCCAGTATAGAACAACTTAGAAAAGTAGCCTTATATTGTGATAAATATGACCCTTATAGAAAAGAATTTTCCTCAACTGCTCGTTCCTATGAAGACAAATATGAAAACTGTGTAAACTGTAATCACTACGATAAAGAAGGCAAATGTACTCTCAATTTAATTGATCCAATCCTAACATCCATGGCAATGGAATTAAATCTTAAATCTTAAAATACTCCTTAAGTAAGGAGTATTTTAAATGCTTATACCATCTACATATAAGGTTTTTGACCAAAGTATTTTATTTAATCTAATCCTTATTTCATCATCTCTAACAATTAGCCACTTTAAAATATATACATCTATATCTCCTGATTTGAAATGATTAAAGGAATCTACATGAGTTGGCTTTCCCATCTCTACTGACGGTTGAAAAGTTTGGCATCAACCTCCTCCAATTCTCTTGGCTATTACTTGAATTGTGTTATCTGGAGAATTGGATTTAATATACTCCTCCGCCTTCATGTCAATATGAATAACCATTTTTTTCTCCCCCATTTTATATTTTTTACATTATACCACACTAGGGTAGGGACTTCAACAAAAAAGTGTACTTTTAATAGATTTTTGATACAATATTGTTAATATAATTTAGGGGGAAAAGAAATGTTAGTCCTTTCATGTAGCAATATAAGAAAAACATATATAACAGATACTATTTTAGACGGTATTAGCTTTACTGTAGAAAATGGAGATAAGATTGGAGTCATTGGACTTAATGGTTCAGGTAAAACTACCCTTTTTAATATCTTGTCTGGAGAAGTAGAACTGGATAGTGGAGATATCTATGTACAAAAAGATATTAAAATAGGTTATTTGAAACAGCATACTAAGATTGAAAGTAACAAAACTATTTTTGATGAATGTTTAGAAGTATTGACTCCCTTAATAAATATGGAAAAGGAGTTAAGAAACTTAGAAGATGAAATCTCAATTGAAAGCCAAAAAGGTGAAACCCAAAGGCTAAAAACCTTGATGAATGAATATGCCCATCTATCAGAGAAGTTTCTCGCCTTAAATGGCTATGGATATAAATCGGAAATTAAAGGAGTCCTAAAGGGCTTAGGTTTTGCTGAAGATGATTTTGATAAGGAAGTAAATATACTAAGTGGTGGACAAAAATCTAGGTTATCCTTGGCTAAACTCCTATTAGAAAAGCCAGATATCTTGTTATTAGACGAGCCTACCAACCACCTAGATATAGAAGCCATAAGTTGGCTAGAAAAGTTTTTAAAGGAATACAAGGGAGCTGCCTTGATTATCTCCCACGATAGGTATTTCCTAGATAATGTAGTAAACCGCATTTTCCACATTGAGAATCAAAAAATGAAGATTTACAATACTAATTACACAGATTTTATGGTAAGGCGTAAAAAGGAATTAGAAATATACAAGAAGCATTTTGAAGACCAACAAAGGGAGATAAAAAGGCAGGAAGAAATCATTGCTAGGTTTAAGTCCTATGGTGGAGAAAAATACCATAGGTTAGCTCAAAGTAGGCAAAAGCTATTGGATAAGATGAAGGTCCTGCCAAAACCTACTGATTCCATGAAGGCCAGGATCAGGTTTGAGCCTAAGATTAAATCAGGCAGGGATGTATTAAAGGTAGAAAACCTTGGCAAAAGCTTTGGAGATTTTAGATTATTAAGGGATATAAACTTCAGCATATATAGGGGAGAAAAAGTTGGACTTATAGGGGCCAATGGGATTGGTAAAACTACCCTATTTAAAATAGTCTTGAACCAGATTCCAAAGGATGAGGGAGATATCATAATTGGCCACCATGTAGTTCCAGGATATTTCGACCAAGAAATGTCCAGGCTCAATTTAGACAAAACAGTTATAGATGAAATTTGGGATGAAAACCCAAGCTTTGACCATTATAAAATAAGGACCATACTGAGCCAATTTATGTTCATAGGTGATGACATATTTAAAGAGATATCAAGCCTTAGTGGTGGAGAAAAGGCAAGACTTTCATTATTGAAACTCATGTTATCAAATGCCAACTTCCTACTTATGGACGAACCTACTAACCACTTAGATATCGATTCTAAGGAAGTATTGGAAGAAGCCTTATTAGACTATGATGGCACTGTTTTTGTCATATCCCACGATAGATACTTCCTAAATAGGGTAGCAGATAAAATCTTAGAATTGACTGAAGAGGGCATAAAGGAATATTTAGGAAATTATGATTATTATTTGGAGAAGAAAAACGAAGTCATAGATGAGGAAGATGAAGATTCAGGCAAGACCAAGACCCAGATTAAATTAGAAAGAAAAAAAGAAAGAGAACTATTACAAGAAGAAAGAAATAGAAAAAGAGAAATTGCAGAATTGGAAAAAAGAATAGCAGAAACAGAACTGAAACTAGATGAACTAGATCAGCTACTCTGTGACCCAGAAATCTATGAAACTCCTGAAAAAATTGTTGAAATAACAAGAAATAGGGAAGAAATTCAACTAACCCTAGATGACCTATATAGTAGGTGGATTATGTTAACTGATGACTAATTCCACAGATAATTCACAAATTATACACAGTACCCACAATCTTATCCACAGTACAAGGCCAATAATTATAAGTATTAACCATATTTTCCACATTATCCACAGAGTTATCCCAAGGAACTCACAATAGCTCTGTGGACATTATGTGGAAAAAAATGTTAGAAAAAATCAAATTAGGTCTAAATTTGGCTCCACATTTAAGTATAGGTCACTTGTCTTTCCAGCCTTGTAATTAAAATAAGCTGCAGACCCGATCATGGCAGCATTATCAGTACATAGTATTCTAGAGGGATAAAATATTTTTATTCCTTCTTTTTTGCCCCTTTTCTCCATCATAGTCCTAAGGCCTTGGTTAGCCGCTACCCCTCCAGCTAAAACTATCTTATCCATTCCTCTTTCCTTAGCCAACCTAAAGGACTTATCCACAAGCACATCTAAAACTGCCTGTTGAAAAGAGGCTGCCACATCTTCTACAATAATCTCTTCACCTTTTTGTCTTACTTGGTTTAAATAGTTTAATACTGCCGTTTTCAATCCACTGAAGCTAAAATCATAGGAATTTGGCTCCAGCATTGCCCTTGGAAAATCTACTGCAGCCTTATTTCCACTTTGGGCTAATTTATCTATAACTGGTCCTCCAGGATATGGTAGACCTAAAGCCCTGGCCACCTTATCAAAGGCCTCACCTGCAGCATCATCCCTTGTCCTACCAATTAATTCATAGTCTGTATATCCATTTACTTGAATTAGATAGGTATGGCCACCAGATACTATTAGGCAGGTAAAGGGTGGTTCTAAGTCCTTATGTTCTATATAGTTGGCACATACATGGCCTTCTATATGGTTTACTCCAACTAAGGGTAGATTTAATCCATAGGCAAGGGCCTTGGCTGTGGATATACCTATTAGAAGAGCACCCACTAGGCCAGGTCCCTGGGTAACTCCTATTAAATCTATATCCTTGAAAGTAACCTTGGCTGAATCCAAAGCCTCTTGTACTATCTGATTTATATTTTCAATATGTTTCCTTGATGCAACTTCTGGTACTACACCACCAAATTTTCTATGGATCTCTATCTGTGAAGAAATAATATTGGATAAAACTTCACGACCATCCTTTATTACAGCAGCAGAGGTTTCATCACAGGAAGTCTCAATTGCAAGTGTGAGCATTTAATCACCTCTATTATATATTTTTTTCCACATTATTATGGCATCTTCATTAACATCAGTATAATAATTTGGCCTAATGCCTGCTTCTACAAAGCCGTAGCTCTTATATAGGTTTTGAGCGATTATATTTGACTTACGCACTTCTAAAGTCATGGCAGTTATACCCCCATCTTTACATAGACTTATTAGGCCTTCAATTAGTTTTTTTCCTACTCCTAAGCCCCTATACTCCTTAGCTACAGCAATATTAGTTATATGGCCTTCATCTAATACAAGCCAAATCCCACCATAACCAACTACTAGGCCGTCTACTTCGGCTACAATATATCTGGCCAACTGATTTTTTGTAATCTCAAGTAAAAATGACTCCTTAGGCCAAGGAGTAGTGAAGGATTCAACTTCTATTTCCATTATCCTATCTAGATCCTCTTCATCCATTCTTCGAATGGCAATTTTCATCTTATCTCTGCTCCTTTTTTCTTAGGTCTCTTTGGGCTTGGGACTCTCTTATATACTCTGGTACTATAGTATAGAAATTATCCATATTTCCATCCCTATATTTTTTAAGAGCCAATTCTCCAATGCTTAGAGCCCTACAGTAATTATTTCCCATAGTTGAAAATTTTACTTTATCTTTTAACCTATCTTTTATGGTTTCCCTATGAAGTACGGAACCATTGCCATTTACCACTACATCTTCATAGTCTTTTTCTAGAATATCTAGTAAGTCATTTATATCTAGGACTGTAGGTTCCATTAGAGTTTTAGTTGCCCCATCCTCCCAGGTATAGATACCAGTATAGACCCTGTCTCTCCTAGCATCTATCATAGGTACTATGGTCTTATTATAAGGTAGGTTATAGGCCAGGGCCTCTAGGGTAGATATGCCCACTACTGGTTTATTGTATATATGGGCAAAGGCCTTTACAGTGGCAACACCTATCCTAAGTCCAGTAAAAGACCCTGGACCTATGGCTACACCATATAAATCAATGTCTTCAACTTTTAAAAATAAATTATCTAAAACTTCTTTGACCATTGGAACTAAGTTTTCCGAATGGGTCTCACTTTGATTTAAAGAATATTCTCCTAATACTTGATTTTCATCTAATACTGCACAAGTTGCCATCATAGTAGATGTATCTAAAGCTAATATCTTCAATTTTCCTCCAACTCCTTAAGTAATTCAATATATCTATTTCCATAGGCTGTAATATTTATTACCCTTTCATCTATATCTTTACCCTTTTTTATATCTAATACAAGTCTTTCCTTAGGTAAGAGTTTTTCGATTTTTTCAGCCCATTCGACGATGCATACTCCATTGCCATAAAAATACTCATCAAAACCTAAATCATAGAGCTCATCAACATTTTCCAGCCTATATACGTCAAAGTGATAGACTGGAAGCCTCCCCCTATATTGGTTTATCAAAGTAAAAGTCGGGCTAGTTATATACTCCTTAACATCAAGACCAAGGCCTATAGATTTTGTCAAGGTTGTCTTACCTGCCCCTAAATCACCATTTAAACATACTATATCGCCACTTTTTAGGCTTTTCCCAAGCTTTATCCCAAATTCCTCTGTTTCTTCAAAATTATTTAATCTTATCTCCAAGATAATCAACCTTTCATCTATATTGCTAACTTAATATTATATCATATATAGAAAAAATCTCTAGGTAGACCTAGAGATTTTCTTATTGTTTTTTTAGTATCGGTGATACTTTTTTATATATTAAAAGGGTTATGGCTGTTACAATTATTCCCTTCAATAGATTAAAGGGGACTACTGACATCAGCATTAAAGACCTTAAATCTGTTATGTTATTATTTATAGCCTTACCCATATCAATAAATACTTGCATATCTAGACCCATTAACTTTGCATATAGTGGGAACATTATAAAGTAATTTGCTAAGGTTATTACCACAGTCATGGCTACAGTACCAAGTATAAGACCTACCACTGCCCTATTGAAGGTCTTCTTTCTATGGTAAATAATACCTGCTGTATATGCAAATACAGATCCTACTACAAAATTAGCCAGTTCTCCAACTACAGCTGTTGTTGTTCCTTCGATTAGAACATTTAATAGGTTTTTTAAGAATTGAATAATAACACCTGCCATGGGCCCTATGGCAAAGGCACCAATTAAAGATGGTAGATCACTGATGTCGACCTTCATAAAAGTTGGTGCTAACCAAGGTAAAGGGAATTCAAAGAACATGAGAATAAATGAAATTACTCCTAAAACTGAAATCTTTACCATGGTTTTTGTGTTCCATGTGTCCTTGCTTATAGTGTACATAAAATCCCTCCAAATAATTATTTTCTTCAGGGATTACACTTTGAACTACCGCAGTTTCATAACACAAAATACCCCGAAGAATAATCTTCGGGGTAATGTTAGACTGCACAAAAAAGCATATGCATCTTCTTCCATCCAGACTTTAACTGTCGGCCTTGGAATTTCACCAAGTCAGCCGTTCTACACGGCTCGCGGGCTATACCGCCGGTGAGGACTTTCACCTACCCCTGAAGATATTTCAAATACATTATAGGCATAACTTATATAATTGTCAAGACCTTTACGTACTTTTATATTAAACCTATAGGCCTTGAACCTTCTCTATGGATTCAGAATAATAGGTATTTATTACCTTCATATATCCATTAAACATTTTATTCACTTCATCATCTCCTGTATCCACTAAAAGTGGTCTACCTTCCAGGGATAGGAGTTTATTTTTAGTTGCTATAATACGGATATTTTCTTTTCCAACTTTTTTAATTACTTCTCCACTGATCTGTTGATTTCCACGTCCAAATATATACCCTTGGCCACCTATAACAGTAACTACTATTATGGCCTTGTGGCCATCTATAATATCTAGTATTTCCTTTTCATTTACATCGGAAGCTATTAGTTTTTTATCCTTCACTATATCTATACCCAATAAGGTATTAGGCAAATCTAAGGCTTCCATAATAGGCCTAGTAGATGTACCAGACCCTATGATAAAGAATGTATCTGGATTATCTTCCATTTCTTCAATAATTCTTTCTGCTATTCCTGCTAAGGCTTCTTCCTCTGAACCATGTCCACCACCAGACTTGGTAGTTTGAATTAGTTCTGGTTCCAAAGGAATTTTCATATAGCCATATAGTCTGGCTGTAACTATGCCATCCCTAAAGGCTTCCTCATCTATATCCATTACTTCAGCTTCCACGATTTCCATTTCTTCACCTTGAAGAAATTGTAAGGCAACTTCTCCTGCCGCCTTTGGATGATTGGCATAAACTCCTGAGTGGATTTTCACCCCAGCAGGTATGCCTATAACAGGAACTGAAGTACCAATGGCTGAATAAATATTCCTTGCTGTACCGTCTCCGCCAGCAAATAGTATTAAGTCTACACCTAAGTCTGCCATTTCCTTTGCAGCCTTTTCTGTATCTGCTGCTTCAAACATTTCTTTTCGTTCTCCTAATACTATTGGATTAAATCCTAATGCTTTGGCTTCCTCTTCTCCCATAGGTCCTGGATAAGTGTATATTTCTATTTTATCCTTAATGGGAAGGAGGACTTCTAAGGCCTTTTTAGCCTTATTTGGAGATTCAGGTACTGCTCCTAGGCTACGGGCCTTTTCTAATACTTCTGGGCCATCTGTCCCCTTTAAACCTACTCTACCACCCATACCAGCAATAGGATTTACTATGAACCCTAATTTCATTTAAACACCCCCCTATTTTACAGTGAATAGTTAATAGTGAATAGTTAATAGTGAATAGTTAATAGTGAATAGTTATTAGTAAAAAATTGCCAAATTCAAACTTTTATATCTAATTTAGTAGCAGCGAACTTGTCGCTGCTTACCAAAACTATTCACTATTCACTATTAGTTCTTCACTATTCACTAAAACTATTGTCTCTTATAAACTATTTTTCCATCAATAATAGTCAAATATGTCTTGCAGTCTAAATCCTTGATTGGATTTCCATCGAAGACTACAATATCTGCATCTTTGCCTGCTTCGATGCTGCCTATTCTGTGGGAAAGACCTACTATTTCTGCTGGGTTTATTGTAATAGCCTTTAGGGCTTCTATTTCATCTAAGCCTGCATTATGTGCAAGGCCTGCACAAAGTGGTAGATGTTGTAATGGTATTACTGGTGAATCTGTAGTTATGGCTACTTTTATTCCGGCCTCTACTAAAATCTTTGGAGTATCAAAGGATTTGTTTTTTAGTTCAAACTTTGACCTGTTTCCAAAAGTTGGACCAACTATGGCAGGTTTTCCTTCCTTTGCCAACTCATCTACTATTAAATGACCTTCTGTACAATGGTCTAAGGTAATATCTACATCAAATTCCTTAGCAATCCTAAGGGCTGTAAATATATCATCTGCCCTATGAGCATGGGCCTTTAAAGGAATTTCCTTTTTTAAAACTGGAATTAAGGCTTCCATTTTAATATCATAATCCGGCATCTTTGAAGGGTCTTCTGCCCTTTCCTTTTTCTCCAAATAGGTTTTAGCCTTGTATAGGGTATCCCTTAATATGGCTGCTGTAGCCATCCTTGTAGTTGGTGATTTTTTCTGTCCGTTATATACTCTTTTTGGATTTTCCCCAAAAGCAACCTTCATGGCTACTGGATACTTGATTATCATATTATCTATCCTATTACCATAGGTTTTTACAGCCACAAAGCTACCGCCTATTACATTGGCACTACCTGGGCCTGTTACAGCAGTAGTAACTCCGCCTTCATAGGCTTCTTGAAATGAAATATCCATGGGATTTATACCGTCAATAGCCCTTAAATGTGGAGTAACTGGATCTACTGCTTCGTTTCCATCACTGCCTTCAAAGCCAATACCTTCTTCCCATAAACCTAAATGACAATGGGCATCTATAAAGCCAGGTGTTACCATCCTGCCTTCAACATCTATTACCTCTGCATCTAATGGTGCAATAATATCTTTTCCCACTTCTATTATCTTACCCTCTTTTATAAGAATTGAACCATTTTCTATAACTTCTCCAGCCATAGTATAGATTCTACCATTTTTAATTAATAACATGTAAAGTCCCCCTTATTTTTTATTTCGTTACTCTAAATAACATTATAAACTAAAAATAGTTAATAGTTAATAGCTTTTATTAGTGAAAAGTTTTAAGAATTCAAAAAAACTATTCACTATTAGTTATTCACTACTACTATACTTCTTTCATAGATAGAGAAATCCTTCCTCTTTCAATATCTATATCAATTACTCTTACTTTCACTATATCTCCTACTTGAACTACTTCCTTAGGGTGTTTTACAAATTTATCGGAAAGTTGGGAAATATGAACTAAACCATCACTCTTAACTCCAATGTCTACAAAGGCACCAAAGTCTACTACATTTCTAACGGTACCATTTAGTACCATATCCTTCTTTAAGTCTTCCATCTTAAGCACATCTTGCCTTAGTATTGGCTTTGGCAGTTCGTCTCTTGGGTCTCTTCCAGGCTTTTCCAGCTCCTTGATTATATCCTGTAAAGTAGGCAAGCCTACGTCTAATTTTTCTGCAATAGTCTTTAAATCTTCCTTTGTATAGTCTATTTTCAATAGCTCTTCTGCCACCTCATAGGACTCTGGGTGGACTGCAGTATTATCTAGAGGATTGTCTCCATCTGGAATACGTAAAAACCCAGCACATTGGACAAAGGTCTTTTCTCCCAAGCCCTTTACCTGGAGAAGCTGCTTTCTATTAGTAAACTTTCCATTTTCCTCCCTATACTTAACTAGGCTATTGGCAACCCTAGTAGATATACCTGATACATATTTAAGCAAGGATGGGCTGGCTGTATTTAAATCTACTCCTACAGTATTTACACAGTCCTCCACAACTCCCTTTAGGGTTTCATCTAGTTTTCCTTGATTTAAATCATGCTGATACTGGCCTACCCCAATATGTTTTGGGTCAATCTTTACCAGCTCTGCTAGAGGGTCCTGTAACCTCCTACCTATGGATATGGCTCCCCTTATGGAAACATCTAGGTCAGGAAATTCCTTTACGCCTACTTCTGAAGCTGAGTAAACCGAGGCCCCTGCTTCGCTGACTATTATATAGGATACTTCCCTGTCTATTTCCTTTATGGTATCTGCAACTACTAATTCAGTCTCCCTAGATGCTGTACCATTTCCAATGGCTATTATATCTACTGAGTATTTATCTATTAGCTTCTTTAATTCTTCCTTAGTCTCTTCTACTTGGTTTTGAGGCTCTGTAGGATATACCGTTGTATAATCTAATAATTTCCCCGTTTCATCTACTACTGCTACTTTACAGCCTGTTCTATAGCCTGGGTCAATGCCCATTACAGTCTTTCCTTTAATAGGTGGCTGCATAAGCAAAGGCTTTAAGTTTATGGCAAAGACCTTAATGGCCTCCTCCTCTGCCCTTTCTGTTAGGTTGTTTCTAATTTCCCTCTCCAAGGATGGAAACAGAAGTCTTTTATAGCCATCCTCTATGGCCCTTTCTATGTAAATAGCAGTGTCCTTTTCTTTATCCTTAACTATTTTATCAATTAATAATTCTATTAAATCCGTATCTATACTTAAAGAAACCTTTAGCTTCTTCTCTTTTTCTCCTCTGTTGATAGCCAAGATCCTATGGTTGGCTATAGATTTTACTGGTTCCTTATATTCATAATACATCTCATAAACTGATTTTTCTTCCTTATCTACTGCTTCAACCTCTATGATTCCCTTATCATTTATAATCTTCTTCAATACTTCCCTATAATCTGCATCATCGGAAACCATCTCTGCAATAATATCCATGGCTCCTGCCAAGGCTTCTTCTTCGTTATTTACTCCCTTTTCTTCATCTATAAAGCTTAGTATAGCCTTTTTAAACTCTTCCCCATCTAAGCTTTGATTAAATATTATTTCTGCTAATGGTTCTAAGCCCTTTTCCTTTGCTATGGTGGCCCTAGTCCTTCGTTTTGGTCTATATGGCCTATATAGGTCGTCTACTCTTTGAAGGGTCTCAGCAGCTAATATCTCTTCTTTCAATTCTTCTGTAAGCTTGCCTTGTTCGTCGATTAGCCTTATGACTTCTTCCTTCCTTGCCTCAAGGTTTCTTAAATAGTTGAGCCTATTGGATAGTTCCCTAATGACAACGTCCTGCAACTCTCCAGTTTGCTCTTTCCTATACCTAGCAATAAATGGTATAGTATTGCCCTCATCAAGTAGTTGTACAGTATTTTTTACTTGAAAAGGCTTCAACTTAAACTCTTCAGATAATACCTTAATAATATCCATCATTACACCTCACTTTATTATTTTAGTGAAAAGTGAATAACTAATAGTGAATAGCTGAAATTTAGTTAATAACTAACAGCTAATAGTTAATAGTTGGTGGCGAATAACTAATGTTAAATAGTTTAAGACCCCAAAGATTACCCAAAACTATTCACTATTCACTTTTCCCTGATAAGCTCTTCACTATTAAATATTCACTAAAAAAGCCCTATGAAAGGGCTTGTTGTTTTAGGTATTCATTTATGAAAATATCTATATCGCCGTCCATTACCCTATGCACATCACCGACTTCAACATTAGTCCTATGGTCTTTGACCATACTGTAGGGATGAAATACATAGGACCTTATTTGTGACCCCCATGCAATTTGATTATAGCTACCTTGTAAATCTTCAATTTTTTCTTTTTGTTCTTCTTCCTTCAATTGAATTAACTTAGCCTTAAGCATATTCATGGCAGTATTTCTATTGCTAATTTGAGATCTTTCGTTTTGGCATTGTACTACGATTCCTGTAGGTATATGGGTAATCCTTACAGCAGAATCAGTAGTATTTACATGCTGGCCACCTGCACCTCCAGATCTAAAGGTATCGATTTTTAAATCAGCAGGGTTTATTTCTACATTGATTTCATCATCTAACTCAGGATATACATCTACACTGGCAAAGGAAGTATGCCTTTTACCAGCAGTATCGAAGGGTGATATCCTAACTAGCCTATGGACTCCCTTCTCAGATTTTAAATAGCCATAGGCATTATATCCCTTAATTAAAAGGGTAACAGATTTAATCCCACCTTCAGTATCGGATAAAATATCTAAGGTTTCAACCTGGAAACCCTTGCTTTCAGCCCATCGCCTATAAAGCCTTAAAAGCATTTCTGCCCAGTCTTGGGCTTCTAAGCCTCCAGCTCCTGAATGTATGGATAAAATAGCATTGTTTTTATCATATTCACCAGATAATAGTGTATTAAGCTTAAATTCATCGGCCCTCTTTGACAAATCCTTTAACCCTTCTACTATTTCCCTATAGGTATCATAGTCTTCCTCTTCAAGAACTAGGTCTATTAGGACTTCTAAATCCTCTATGGTAGTCATTAAATCCTCATATTCCTCAATTTGTCCCTTTATGGATTTAATCTCCTGCATAATCTTCTGGGCTTTAGATATATCCTGCCAAAACTCTTCCCCATAGGACTCTTTTTCTAATTCCCCTAGCCTAATCTGCAAGTTTTCAATGTCAAAGAGAAACACCCAACTCAATAACAGTATCCTTTATTTCATTTAGTTTTTCTTTATTTAAATAGATATCCTGCAAAAAATCACCCCATTTTATTGTCCGCAGCACTTCTTATATTTCTTCCCACTACCACATGGGCAAGGGTCATTTCTTCCTATTTTTTTGCCCTTCTTCAC
>JAAYFT010000136.1 GCA_012728125.1 Tissierellia bacterium
AAAGGCAAATAAAAGCACTAAAAAAGGGAGTCAATATTGTAATCGGAACTCCAGGTAGGGTATTGGACCATATTAGGAGAAAAACCCTAAAGCTAGACAAGGTTACTATGATGGTATTAGACGAAGCGGATGAAATGTTTGATATGGGATTTAGGGAGGATATTGCCCTTGTAATGAATCAATTAAAAGAAGAAAGACAAACCATATTCTTCTCAGCAACCATGCCTGAAGAGATCATTAGATTTGCTAGAAAGTACCAGACCGATCCTGAAATAATCAAGGTAGTCCACAAGGAGTTAACGGTACCTAAGGTAGAGCAAGTTTATTTTGAATTAAAGGAACATATGAAGACGGAAATCCTATCTAGACTAATAGATATGTACAACCCAAAACTTACGGTAGTATTTTGTAATACTAAGAGAAAGGTTGATGAATTAACTGAAGAACTACAGGGTAGGGGATATTTTGCCGATGGGCTTCATGGAGACTTAAAACAGTCTCAAAGAGATACTGTAATGGGTAAATTCAGAAAGGGAACCATAGATATATTAGTAGCCACAGATGTGGCAGCTAGGGGAATAGACGTTGACGAAGTAGACTTAGTTATAACCTATGACCTACCCCAAGACGAAGAGTACTATGTCCACAGGATAGGTAGGACTGCCAGGGCAGGCAGAGAAGGAAAGGCCTTTAGCTTTGTAGCTGGCAGGGATATCTATAAACTTAGGGACATACAAAGGTATACAAAAACAAAGATTGAGAGAAAGGATTTACCAACCTTAAAGGATATTGAGGCCAACTATACTAATATAATGTTAGAAAAGATAAAAAGGGAAATAGATAATGAAGATTTAAGTAAGTATGAGAAAATCCTAGAAAATCTTTTACAAGAGGACTATACCTCCTTTGATATAGCAGCAGCCTTGCTTAAGTTTTATATGACTGAAAATAGGCTAGATGGCCATGAGGAGTTAGACACAGTAGATTTTCAAAGTAAAACTAAGGGAGGCTCATCTCCAGTAAGAATCCACTTAAATATTGGAAGGAAGAAGGGAGTAAGCCCTAGACATATACTTTCTGCATTATTAGATGCAACAGGCATGCCTAAAAAGTTGGTGGGAAATATAGACCTATACGATAAGTTTACTTTTATAGACCTTCCAGAAGAATATGCTGAAGATGTCCTTGATAGATTAAACGGTTCAAGGATAAAGGGCATAAAAGTAAAGGCAGAAATAGCAAATCCAAAGAGAAGATAAAATGACCTTATTTAGGGTCATTTTTTTATGACAAAAATTAATGACGTAAATGCTATTAATATGGAGGAAAATGGTAAAAACGTCATTGACATAACCATCTAAGTCTTATAAAATATTATAATAACTTTTAGTCAATTGTAAAACTTTTAGTCAATTGTAAAGATATATGTAAAGATATATAAAAAGCTTACATAATAATTTACAATCCACCTTAACTCTTTTTAAGTATATGGCCTAAGTGGCTTAATGACTATAATACAGAGGAAAAAATCAATTGAAAGGAGATCAAGATGAAGTTAAATCTGTCTAAAAAAATTGCATTAATGGTAGCTACTATTATACTAGTGATTTCTTTAGGTCTAGGTATTACAGCATTAAGGATTAGTTCAAATACAGTAAAAAACCAAGTAGAAGCAGCACTTTTTCAGTTAGCTGAGGAAGGGGCTGAACATATTGAAGCTATTATGACTATCCATTTGAACAGTATAATAGAGCTAGCAAACCGTCAAGGGACCCAGACTATGAATTGGTATATACAATATGAATCCTTAAATGAGGATTTGGAAAGGCTAGGTTTTTTGGATATGGCAGTGGTAACCCCCAATAGGCTAGCCAGGTATATTAAAAGGGGAGAAAGCCTTAATTTAACCCATAAAGATTATATAGAGAAGGCATTTCAGGGAGAGGCAAATGTCTCCGATGTAATGGTTAACTCAGCCAATAAGGATATTTTAGTATATGCAGCCCCAATTATGTCCAACAATAGGGTGGTGGGTGTACTTATAGGGGAGAGGGAGACTACAGCTTTAAATGAAACTATAAATAAAATGGGCTTTGGTGAAAATGGCTTTGCATATTTAATAGGAAGTGATGGCAGTTTTAATGCCCACCATGATACAAGCCATTTAACCAATAATAAGAATATATTTGAGGATATAGAGTATAAGGACTTAGTTGTAAAATTAAATGAACTAGGTATAGGAAACAAGGGGGTAATCGATTACGAGTTATCTGGTCTTAGGAGGTATATTGGTATAGCCCCTGTTAAGAATACAGGTTGGATATTAGGAGTGGGAGCCTTAGAAGAGGATGTATTAGGTCCCTTAAAGTTTTTAAGAAATAGCATAATTTTAGGGTCCACGGGATTTTTAGTCTTAGGAATAATAGCTGCAAGCCTCCTAGCAAGGTCTATTTCCAAGCCTATTATAGATTTAGCTCACATCATTGAAGGGTTTTCAAACTATGATCTGTCCATTGAAGAAGATAGTCGTATTTACAAATATGCTAATAGGACTGATGAGGTAGG
>JAAYFT010000137.1 GCA_012728125.1 Tissierellia bacterium
AAAAATATTTTAATAAGGGCAATTAAGACAGATAAAAAAGATAATACTTATGCAAAACAGAAATATAATGACTTTAAAGAATTTTGGAATTTAAGAGATCTTTATATTGAAAAGGAATTAGGGGAAAGGATAAAGAATTAGTTAATAGATTCACAATGTAAAGCTGTCATAATATATAAGGGAAATTTTATTTTGTATAGGAGTTTTAAAGCTTATAATAGGCTAGATTAAGGAAATTTTACTTAATTTAGTCTATTTATTTTTATACTAATGAAAATATTCATAGGGTCAATCTTGTGAAAGTTAGAATTATTTGCTATTATTTACTTATGTTGTGAGACTTTAGGATATATATTTATGGAATGTTATTTTTAGATAATATGTTAGGGGTGGAACTAATGAAAAAAATTAGTAAAAAAATACTACTAATAGCCTTAATTCCTTCTATATTAATGGCTTTAGTAATAGGTGGAATTAGTATTTATGCCAATACTAAGAGCTTAGATAACTATATTCCCATACTATTAGGATCAATAGTGCTTATGCTTATAATCATTGCCTTTACATCAAATCTATTAGCAAAAGACATATCTAATCCATTAACATTCATAAACCATGTTTTAGACTTAACTTCCCAATTAGATTTAACAGATATAGAGGAAGATGAAGTAATTACTTCATACCTTAATAGGAAAGATGAACTAGGTCTTACTTTAAGAACTATTGCTAGTTTAAGGGAAGAAATGCGAAAAATACTGAAAACTATTGAAGAAACAACAGTGACTATAGTAGAAAATGCCAATAGTTTAGCCCAAGCCACAGAGGAAACAACCCAATCCATAAATGATGTAACTAATACAATAGAAGAATTGGCAATAGCTTCCATGGGTCAGGCAGAAGATGCAGAACTAGGCTCAGAAAGATTACATAAATTATCAGATGAAATAAAAGTTGCCGTAGAAAACGGAGATAAGGTAGTAGAAAATTCAAGGCAGGTTAAAAGCATAAACGAAAAAGGTCTAGAGGCTATGGCAGATATGGTAGAAAAGTTTAATTCTACTAGTAAATCAATAAATTTATTAGTAAATAATATTAACTCTTTATCAGAGAAATCTGGCTCCATTGGAAATATTGTAAATGCCATAATAAATATATCAGAACAGACAAACCTATTAGCATTGAATGCGGCAATAGAGGCAGCTAGGGCTGGTGAATTGGGAAGAGGTTTTGCAGTAGTAGCAGAAGAAATAAGGAAGCTTTCAGAAGAAACTAATTCTGCAACTAAAAATATAGAGGAAATACTAGGAAGTATACAAATGGAAATAGAAACTACAAAGGTAAATATGAATACAACAGAAAAATCCTTGGAAGAAGTAAATAAAACACTGCAGATATCTCATCATGATCTTCAAGCAATATATAACTCTACCTTGGAGAGTATAGATACTATAAAGGAGTTAGAAGACAAACTGGAGCAAATAAACAAAAATAAGGATGAGGTAGTACTAGCTATTCAAAACATATCTTCTGTTACAGAAGAAACAGCAGCTTCAACGGAAGAACTATCTGCTTCCATGGAAGAACAAGCAGCAACAATGGAAACCATATCTACAAATACTAATAGTTTGGTAAGTATAATTGAAAAACTAGAAGAGCTAGTGGGTAGATTTAAGATATAAAGGGAGATAATCTCCCTTTATTTTATTTGGTCTATCTTAGCTGCCAATATAAAATCATTTTCATGTAGACCCTTAATCTTGTGGGTCCAAAGTTTTAGGATTACTTTACCCCAACTAAGATAGATATCTGGGTGATGGCCTTCCTCTTCGGCTAACTTGCCTACCTTGTTGACAAAATCCAGGGCTTCTTTAAAATCCTTAAACTTATAAGTTTTTTCTATAAATTTGTCATCTATAACTGTCCAACCATTTTTAAGATTTTTTAAATATTCTTCAATTTCATCTCTTTCTAAAGGTATAGCACCTATGCTGCAGGGGATACACTTTTTAGATAATAGGTCAGTCATTTTTCCACCTCCAATAAGCTTCCTTATCTTATCTATACCCAATGAGAATATTTTTAATTTATTGTAACTTTTAGATAATACTAATATGATATAATAAAGAGGATTTTGGAGGTGGTATTGTGTTTTTTGGATTTTTTAATATTATTTTTCCTATTATGTTCCTTTTAGTCTTTGGTATAATAATTTTTACATTTTTAAAAGGTATCGGACAGTGGAATTATAATAATAAGCAACCAGTATTGACTGTAGTTGCAAGGGTAGTTACAAAGAGGGCCAATACTTCAAGACATCACCACCATCACGATAACCATGTTCATTCATCTACCAGCACTTCTTATTATGTAACCTTTGAGGTAGAAAGTGGAGATAGGATGGAATTTCGTGTACCAGGTAGGGAATATGGTATGTTGGCGGAAGGGGATCTAGGGAAACTTACTTTTCAGGGAACAAGATATCATAGTTTTGAAAGGATAAGATTGAATAATGAAGAATAACTTATTTGTAACTAAGAGTAAGAGGAAAAGTATTTTAACAGAAATTATTGAATGGATAAAAACATTTGTAATTACATTTATCTTGCTTTTATTTATTTTTGGCAATGTTTTTTCAACAACTGGAATAAAAGGTCCTTCTATGGAGCCGAATTTTTTCGAGGGAGAAAGAGTATTTATTTATAACCTTGGCTATTATTTTTCAGAATCAAAAAGAGGAGATGTAGTAGTATTAAGCAAACATTATAGTGAAAAAGGGTTAATAATAAATACCATTACTGTAGCCAAAGATTTAATAAATAATATTTCAAATATGATAAAAAAAGAAATTGAAGTGAAATATATTGTAAAAAGAGTCATTGGTTTACCAGGAGATACTATAGATATTAAGGATGGATATGTCTATCTCAATGGGAATAGATTAGAGGAAAACTATGTAAAAGGTCAAACCTTTGAAAGACTTGGTCTTTCTTATCCTATAACTATACCAGAAAATAAAGTATTTGTTTTAGGTGATAATAGAGAAGTGAGCTTAGATAGCAGAGATTTAGGCTTAATATCCTATGACCAAATCAAAGGTAAAGTAACCTTTAGACTTCTGCCTATTAGTAGATTTGGAAAAATCCATTAATTATGATTTAAAATTTGTATTAGCTTTGAAAGGGCGTTGTAGATGAGACTATCTCGGGACTTCTATACTAGAAATACTATTTTAGTTGCAAGGGATTTACTGGGTAAAATACTAGTATACAATGAGGGTGAAACTATATACAAAGGGAAAATAGTTGAGACAGAGGCTTATATAGGCTCAAAGGACGACGGAGCTCATTTTCACAAGGGGCTTACCCATAGGACTAGGATAATTGATGAAGTGGGAGGCCATATCTACATCTATACCATATATGGTATGTATCTTATGTTTAATATTGTGGCAGAGGAAAAGGGGGTCCATGGGGCAGTACTTATTAGAGCTATAGAACCAATTGAGGGAATTGAAAAAATGTATAAAAATAGATATAAAAAGCCTTATAAAAACCCTTCAAGAAGGGAAATAATTAACTTAACCAATGGTCCTGGCAAATTTGTAATGGCTTATGGAATTAAGAAGGAGCTTTACGGTGCAGATTTAGTTACTGACCATAGAATATGGGTAGAAGATGGTGAAAAGCTCTCCCAGGATGAAATAGTAAGGAGTAAAAGGATAAATATAGACTATGCGGAAATGGGCAGAGATTATTTGCTGAGATTTTATATTAAAGATAATCCTTTTGTATCGAAAAAGTAATAGCTTCCACCTATTTTTCTGTTATAATAGATATAATTAGGTAATAATACATATTATTAACAAAAGAAAAACAGGGGTGATTTAGTTGGAAAAGACTTTTATCATGATTAAACCAGATGGCGTAAGAAGGGGATTAATGGGAGAAATCATAGGGAGGATTGAAAGAAAAGGCTTTAAGATTACCAAGGCAAAGCTAGTGAAGCCTAATAAAGAACTTGTTGAAGAACATTACATAGAACATAGGGAAAAGCCTTTCTTTAATGAGCTAGTAGACTATATCCTAGATGGATTGGTTATGGCAATGGAAGTAGAGGGAGAAAACGTTATAGAAATAATGAGACTTATGATTGGCCATAGGGATCCAAAGGTAGCCTTACCAGGCACCATAAGGGGAGATTTTGCCCATTCTCTTACAGAAAATATAATACATGGCTCAGATTCACCAGAAAGTGCAGAGAGAGAATTGAGCTTATGGTTTAAATAAATAGCCCGAGGGGCTATTTTTTTAACCCTAATATTGGCTTATAAATATTGGCTTATAAATATTAGCTGACAATAGACTAGATATAAATTATAATAGTAAGTATCAAAAACAGTGGCAAGTGAATAAAGATATAATTATAACAATATAATCTAATGGAGATGACAGTGATGAGGATAATAGTTCAAAAATTTGGTGGAACATCTTTAATAAACGAGGAACGAAGAAATAATGCCATTAAGAAGGTTGAGAATGCCATAAAAAATGGCCTTAAACCAGTTATAGTAGTATCTGCCATAGGAAGAAAAGGAGACCCATATGCCACTGATACCTTAATAAACATGGTGAAATCTATAGGGGTAGAGCCAAATCTTAGGGAACTTGACATGTTAATGGCATGTGGTGAGATCATTTCAGCAGTTATAATGGCCAATAGCTTGAAATTAAAGGGTTTTGATTCAATAGCTTTCACAGGTGGCCAATCAGGGATTATAACTGATAACAATTTTACAGATGCAAAAATCTTGCATGTAGACCCAATCAATATTATAAATAGCATTAACAATGGGAAAATTCCTGTAATCTGCGGCTTTCAAGGAATTACTGAATATGGAGAGATTACAACACTAGGCAGAGGGGGGTCTGATGTTACAGCCTCCATATTAGGAGAAGCCTTAGGGGCAGAATTAGTTGAAATATACACCGATGTTGAAGGGGTCATGACTGCAGATCCTAAAATAGTTCCAGATGCAAAGGTAATGGATACAGTTTTTTATAATGAAATATTTCAAATGGCAGAATATGGAGCCAAGGTCCTCCATCCTAGGGCAGTAGAAATCGCCATGAGGTCTAATATACCTCTAGTAATCAGAAGTATATTATCTGACTATAAGGGGACCTTAATAACTAACTATGATAGATCTAGGTCTTATAGGGAAGATCCTGAAAGGATTGTAACTTCCGTTGCCTATATTGACAATAGGACCCAAGTAAAAATCTTACCTGCTCAATCGGAGTTTGAAGATCATGAAACACTATTTGCTAGTATTGCAAAAGCAGGGATTAGTATAGACATGATTAATATATATCCCAATCAAATTTACTTTATAATAGATGAGACACAATCAGATGTATTAGAAGATGTGCTAAAAAACCTAAATTGTTCCTATAGTTTGCTCCACCATTGTACCAAGGTTACCATTATTGGAAATCGGATGAGAGGCATACCTGGAGTAATGGCAAAGGCAGTATCTGCCCTTACTAAGGAGAATATAGAAATACTTCAAACCTCAGACTCCCATACAACAATTTCCTGTTTAATCGAAGGAAAACATACAAGTAAAGCAGTAAATGCACTTCACAAATATTTTCAATTGGGAAAATAAAGAAGGATAATTAATTTTTTCAGGAGGTAATGATGAAGATTAACTGGAATTCTAAATATACGACCATAGCTGTATATTCCTTTATAGTGGCCTGTGCCAGTATTACATTCTACCTAGTGGCATCAGAAATAAAGGCCTTTCAACTAAAGATAAGCCAAATTACCTCTACCCTTATGCCATTTATCATTGGCTTTGTAATGGCCTATCTGTTTAATTTTATCTTGAAATTTTATGAAGAGAGATTATTTGAATTTCCCTCACTAAAGAAAAGCAAAAGGAAAGTAAAAAGAGGTATTGGCCTATTACTTACTTATCTTACTGTAGCATTATTCATTTATTTATTTTTAATTTTTGTATTTCCTCAGCTAGTTTCTAGTATAGTAGGATTAGCTAATGATATACCTACATATATATCCAATATTACTAGTCTAGTAA
>JAAYFT010000138.1 GCA_012728125.1 Tissierellia bacterium
GCGAGCGATAGCGAGTTCATTTACCCTTGACTGGACCAAATAAATAATCTTATAATTGCAAACAAATTCATGTGGATTTATATAAATTGTTCGGTAAAAATATGTCCAAAAAAGTGTTGACATATCAGATTTTGGAAAAATAAAAATCCCAAATGGACTGAGGAAGAGCATAAAAAATTGTAGAAGAGAGGGTTATTTTGCTTAAAAATATAGCAAAAACACCCTAACTACAAAACCAATTAATGTTTAGATATTTTTGGCAGGTAATGGTATGCCTACCTTTTTGTGTATTTATGTGGATTCAAGAATAGAATTTTGAAAAAATTTAAAAATATTTAAAATTATTATTGTTCCTATTTGAAACCTCAGGTAGGTTTTTGAAGGTCCTCCATTATAATAAGCCCTATACTACATAAAAAAATGTTAGGAGGATTTTTGTAATGGAAGGACTAAGAGCAGTAGTTGGTATTATAAACACTATTTTGTGGGACTACTTATTAATCTTTGGTCTTGTTGGAATAGGTGTTTACATGACAATCAAGCTTAAATTTCCTCAATTTACTAGGTTAATTCCAGCACTGAAAAAGATGGTAGCAGGAGTGGCCAAAAAGGAAAAAACAGAAGAAGGAAAAATGACACCTTTCCAAGCCTTATCAACAGCTATAGCTGCACAAGTTGGAACAGGTAATGTAGTAGGAGTTGCAACAGCCATAGCAGCAGGTGGACCAGGAGCTGCATTTTGGATGTTAATATCAGCTTTTTTTGGAATGGCCACTATATTTAGTGAAGCTGTACTAGCACAAAAGTACAGGGAATCAAAAGATGGTGAATTAGTAGGCGGACCTGCTTATTACATAAAAAATGGGTTGAAATCAAAAGGATTAGCAATGACCTTTGCCGTAGTAGGTATTTTTACTATGGGTATAGTAGGTACCATGGTACAATCTAACTCAGTAGCCACTTCAGTTAGTACAGCATTTAATGTGCCAATAATTGCTGTTACAATTGGACTAGCTATTGTTGTAGCTTTAATACTAATGGGTGGTATGGGAAGGATTGCTTCCTTCGCTGAAACAGTAGTACCAATTATGGCAGGAGCTTATATATTAGGAAGCTTGTTGATTATTCTATTTAATCTTCAAAGTGTTTTACCTGCGCTGAAGAGTATTTTCATTGGGGCATTTAAACCTCAAGCCATAGGTGGAGGAGTTTTAGGTATTACAATACAACAAACTATTAGATATGGTATGGCTAGAGGCTTATTTTCTAATGAAGCAGGTATAGGTTCAACGCCTCACTCCCATGCAGTAGCTGATGCTGAACACCCTGCAGAGCAAGGTTTTACTGCAATGATAGGTGTATTTATTTCAACATTCCTAATATGTGTATCAACAGTTATAGTAAATATTGTATCTGGTTCATATGATCCAAGTATACCAGCTGCTGAAATGACAAAAAGTGCAAGTATAATGACTCAAAATGGTTTTATGGCAGGATTTGGAACATTTGGAGCAATGTTCTTATCAATATGTTTATCATTCTTCTCACTTACAACAATAATTGGATGGTATTTCTTCGCTGAATCAAATGTAAAGTTTGTTTTTAATGGCAAGTCAACTACAATAAATATATTCAAAGCAATAGTGCTGGCATCATTAGTTGTAGGTTGCTTAACTGAAGCTGACTTTGTGTGGGAGTTAGTAGACTTATCCACAGGAATTCTTGCAATACCAAATATTATAGCTTTATTCCTATTATCTAAGGATGTAAGAAGCATACTAGATGATTATGATAAGAAGGCCTTAAGTGGAAATATTTATTGGGAGTACGAATATCAAAATCTTGATGAAAAGAGAAGCAAGAGGAAATCAGTTTTAAGAAAAGGCTTGAGTACTACAATAATAAAATAATATATATAATAAAAACCATACACCATTCAATTCAAAAAATCATACCCCAGGGTATGATTTTTTGATTTAGTTTTGGATTTATATCCTATCAAGTGATATAATAAACCATAGATTAGAGGTGGAGCATTTGAAGAAAGCAAAAAAATTAATACTAATATCCTTAATTGTGGGCTTGTCTTCTCAAATCAGTATTGGATTAATGAATAGCGATTTCAGGATTTCAGCAGCTGTAATCTTCTTTGAAGCATTTCTTATATACTACGAGGACTTAAAAATAATTCCATTAGGTATTTTATCAGGGACCACAGTTTATATATTTAGGCTAATATCATATTACTTAATGAATGGCAGTATAAGCAATGTTATATTTTCATATCAGTTGGAAATAGTATTCTATATTTTTTATGCTATTATTTTCTCTATACTGACTAAAAACAGGAGCAAGAAAAACCTAAACTACTTATTTTTAATTATGGTTTTCAGTGATTTTACAGGAAACCTCCTAGAAGTGATTTTGAGAAACTTAACTACTGACAGCCTATCTCCATCAAAAATAGGATTTACCTTATTGATTGTTAGTATAGTCCGTTCTGCCATAGTATGGCTTATCCTAAATGGCATAAAATACTATGGACTGTTAATTGTAAAGGAAGAACATGAGAATAGATATAAAAAATTATTGTGGCTAACTTCCCAATTAAAAACTGAAATGTATTGGATAGAAAAAAATATGGACAACATAGAAGAAATCATGTCTAAATCATATAAGCTATACGAAAAAATAAAGAATGATATAGATAGGGAGACTTGGGAAGAAGGAGCATTAAATATTGCTAGGGATGTCCATGAAATAAAGAAGGAAAACCATTTAATCTTTAGGGGCTTAAAATCCATTACAGAAAAAGAGCTGGAAGATAAGGGTATGAATATTAAAGATATCATAAATATACTAGCTGAAACTATGAGAAGGGAAATTAAGGAGATAGGAAAAGGCATAGAACTAGAACTAAGCATTAACTATAACTTCTATACATCAAAACACTATTATCTCATGTCTATCTTAAGAAATTTAGTAATGAATAGTATGGATGCAATACCAAAATCTAATAAAGATGGGAAAATCACCATAGAACAGGGAATAAAGGGAGATATGTGTTTCTTTAAAATATCAGACAATGGATCAGGAATTGGTGATGAAGAATTAATAGATATTTTCTCACCTGGCTTTTCTACTAAGATAAATTATGATACAGGTGAGATAAATAGGGGTTTAGGTCTAAGCATAGTCCAATACATTGTAGAAGAACAATTAAAGGGCAACTTAAAGGTTAGTTCAGCCCTAGGCAAAGGAACATTGTTTGAAATAAATATTCCAAGGAAAATATTGGAGGAGAGTAATCATGAGGATTTATATAGTTGAAGATGATAAAAACATAATTAGAATA
>JAAYFT010000139.1 GCA_012728125.1 Tissierellia bacterium
AAAAAAAACCTTCATCCCAAAGGACGAAAGTTTACTTCCGCGGTACCACCTTAATTGCTAATAGCCAACTCAAACACACATCAATGTGCCTCACAGATAACGGTGTGAATCCGTCTAAGTCTACTTTCCTTTGGATTTCGGTTAGAAACTCCGGGATGTTCTTCAATATAAGTTTCGTATCGATGTCTCACTATCATCGACTCCCTGTGACTACCTCTTATATCTACTCTTCCCATCAACGTTTATATACTTTTATCTAATTATATTTATTTCAATCCCTATTGTCAACTAATTTACTTAATCTTTTTTTAATTTCCCTTTCATATCCATGGTCAGTTGGTTCATAATATTTTTTGCCAACAAATTCATCGGGCAAGTATTGTTGCTGTATATATCCCTCTTCATAATCATGGGGATATTTATAACCAATTCCATGACCTAAAGCCTTAGCACCTGGATAAGATCCATCCCTTAAATGACTTGGTACCTTTCCTATACTCTTTGTTTCAACATCTGCTAAGGCTTGATTTATTCCCTTATAAGCTGCATTGCTTTTAGGGGCAGTAGCTATATACACAGCTGCCTGGGCTAAGGGTATTCTTCCCTCAGGCATGCCTATTATGTTAACAGCATTAAAGGCAGATACAGCTATATTTAAGGCATTTGGATCAGCATTTCCCACATCCTCAGATGCACATATGATAATTCTCCTTGCTATGAACTTGGGATCTTCACCAGCATTTATCATTTTTGCCAACCAGTATAAGGTAGCATCAGGGTCTGACCCCCTCATGCTCTTAATAAAAGCGGATATGGTATCGTAATGTTCATCTCCACCCTTATCGTATTTAGGTGTTTTTATTTGAATTGATGCTTTTATTGTATCCAAATCAATTTCTATTATTCCATTATCATCTGCTGGAGTTGAAAGAACTCCTATTTCTAAGGAGTTTAAAACCGTTCTTCCATCTCCTTCTCCTATGGTAATTAGATAATCTATAGCTTCCTCTGTAATATTTATCTTTAAGTTTCCTAAACCCTTTTCTTTATCACTTAAGGCATTATTTACTAACTTCCTCAGATGATCCTTAGATAAGGGCTCGAGCCTTAATACCATAACCCTAGATAACAGGGCCTTATTAACTTCAAAGTATGGATTTTCAGTTGTTGCACCTATTAATATAATAATGCCCCTCTCTACAAAGGGAAGTAATGCATCTTGTTGGGATTTATTAAATCTATGGATTTCATCAATAAACAATATAGTTCTTTTATTGTAAACCTTTAAATTTTCTTCTGCCCTATTCATTACTTCTCTAATATCCTTAACTCCTGAGGTTACAGCAGATAATTTCTCAAATACCATATTAGTACTATTGGCTATAATCATGGCTAGGGTAGTCTTGCCAGTACCTGGAGGACCGTAAAATATCATTGAAGTTATCCTATCAGCCTTGATTATTCTATTTAAAAACTTACCCTTGCCTACTATATGTTCTTGACCAACAAATTCTTCTAAATTTGTAGGTCTCATCCTATCAGCCAAGGGAGCATTTCTCTTTAGTTTTTCCTCAAATTTGAATGTGAACAAATCCATTTAATCACCTTATCTATTTTTTTATAACTCATGAAAAAACCTACCTAATCATTTTAAATAAAATACTATACTTCATAAGTTTCAAAATATACTTCGAATAAAGCTTATTTAATATTAATACTATATTAATCCCTTCAAATAGTCAATTTTGTTTTCATCCTATAGTAAAATAAAGCCAGATTATCTGGCTTTATTTTAAAATGCATTAAATTCTTCTTTTATTCTATTTAAAAGCTCCTTATCTGTAATCACCTGAACTCCGGTATTTACCAAGGCATTAATTGTGATTTTCATATTTTTATATGCTAAATCAGTTAAGGTAGCATCTCTGAACTCCTTTGTATGGGCAGGTATACTTTCATCTTCACATATTCCAAAGTAGGGATGAATAGCAGGACAAACATGGCTTACATTGCCCATGTCAAGGGAGCCAAAGGAATCTCTTGTTTTATCATAATCTTTTATTCCTTGAATTTCTAGGCTTTTATTATATACTTCTGATAGGGTTTCATTTGTCACTAAATCATCATATTTAAGCTCATAGTTGGTTATTTCCAGGCTTGCTCCAGTAGCCAAGGCTGCACCCTTAGCACAATTCTTTACCTTTTCAGATAGTTCATTTAAATATGCCTTAGTAGTAGCCCTTACATAGAACTGAGCAACGGCTAATTCGGGAACTATGTTTGCTGCTTTTCCCCCTTCCGTAATAACCCCATGGATTCTAGCAGTGGGTAAAATATGTTCCCTTAGGGCATTAATGCTATTAAAAGTCATTATAACAGCATCTAGGGCATTAATGCCTTTTTCCGGATCCGCTGCAGCATGGGCAGCTTTCCCTCTAAAAGTAAACTGTATAGGTTCTAAGGCTAGTGATGTACCACTTTTGTAATATGAAGCTGCAGGATGTGCTAACATGGCTACATCTATATCATCAAAGGCATTTTTCTCGACCATTATTACCTTTGCACCACTGGTTTCTTCAGCAGGTGTACCAAAAACTACTACTGTACCACCTATTTCATCGATTAAATGTTTTAACACAATGCCAGCTCCTGTACTTGTTGTCCCCAACATATTATGGCCACAACCATGACCAATTCCAGGTAGAGCATCGTATTCTGACAAATATGCTATCTTTGGGCCTGGTTTTTTACCCTCATAATAGGCTTTAAATCCTGTTTTTATACCAAGATACTCTTCTTCAACTTGAAAACCATATTTTTTTAACAGTTCTTTATGGGCTTTAGAAGATTTATGCTCTTCATACCCAAGTTCAGGGTTATGGTAAATGTATTCATTTAATTCCTTCAAATCCTCAAATACCCTATTTGTGATTTCCTTGATCCTATTAATCATTTTATTCCCCCTAACTTTACTGATGTCTTCTGATGGCCTTGCCTAACCTACTATTCAATATATTGCCCTTTTCTAAGGCAATCTTACCATCTATTATAACATATTCTACACCTAAAGGTTTTTTCGTTGGATCACTAAAAGTTGCACAGTCTATAATCTTTTCATAATCGAATATTACAATATCTCCATCAAAACCTTCTTTAATCTCACCCTTGCTTTTTAGCTTCAACCTCTCAGCAGGTAGTTTTGTCATTTTCTTTAATTGGTCAATTAGATCCAGTTTCCCTTCATCCCTTACATACTTGCCTATTACCCTAGGAAAAGTTCCTGCTGCCCTAGGATGACCTTGGCCTTTATTTAATAGTCCATCGCTGGCAACATATACAAAAGGTTCCTTTAAAGCTTCTATAACTTCATCTTCATTCATTACAAAGGCTACAGCCAACATATCAGGATATTCTTCCCTAACCTTTTTAAATATTTCTTCTGTACACACCACATTTCTATAAGGTTCCTCAGTTAATAGAATGGCATCATAACTCTTATTCCAATTTTCAAAACAACCATCATCAAAAACAGAACTGCCAATTCTTGTACAAAAGGCATCATAGGGATAACAGTCAGCCCTTACATCTATTCCCTTGTCTATTGCTTCTTTAATTAAATCTAAAGCTTCTCTCATCTGCCCCATGGCAACGCAAGAACCTAAGTGAGAAATTTGCATCGGAAGTCCTGATATTTCTGAAATCTTTATTAATTCTTTAACTGAAGCTATGCCTTCCTTTGCATCTTTTCTATAATGGGCTGAAAGTAATACATCATACTCCTTAATAGAGCTAGAAATTTCTATAATTTCTTCAAAGGATATACCTGGAGAATATTCAATACCAAAGGATAAGCCTACAACCCCATGTTTTTCTATGTCTTCTTTTATAAAATTGATGATTTTAGCTATTTCTTCCTTAGTAGCCTCTCTATACCTGTCTATTCCTAGTTTATTTCTATAGAAGTTATGTCCGGTAAATAGCATATAATTCACTGGAGCCCCATTGCTATCTACAAAATTTAAGAAGTCTTCTACTGATTGTCTAGTATTTCCGCAGTTGCCACCTACACAAGTTGTTACTCCCATGTGTAACATTTTATTTGCAATATCATAATCATCTCCATCAGTAGTATTACCAATTAATTCTTCATGCATATGGATATCAATGAAACCTGGAGCCACTATTTTGCCTAAGGCATCGATTATTACCTTACCATTACTAAGATTATCCCCAGTAACAGCAATCTTTCCATCTTTGATTCCAAGGTCTTTTACTATCAGGTCATGTCTGTCAAAATCAGCTATAAGTCCATGTTTAATTATAATATCGTACATACTAAGTCCACCTCCCAATATAAAAAATTCATTGAAAAATTAATTAAGTAATCCATTTAAAGAATATGTACTTTGAAGTTTCATCTTCACCTTGATTGTTTTAATTAGTCCTCAAAACTGTACTAATTATTCCATATTACACTCCATATATAATAGGCAGAAGATATTTCTGCCTATTATATATTATAAATATATTTCACAAAATTCTTCAACAATCTTACCATAGATTTCCACATAATCTACTAAGTGTTTAATTGATATCCTTTCGTCTTTTGTATGTGAATAAGCAATGTCTCCTGGACCTGTAATTACTGTCGGGATATTTCCAAAGTGGGATAACAATGCTGCATCAGTCCAACCTCTTCTCCTAGTAATTTCAGGTTCCCGATTTATGACTTTTCTTATGGCATTTTTAGTTGCTAAAACTATAGGGTCCTCTGGAGGAGTCATTAAGTATAAATGGTCCAGGGTTAAAAAATTATTTTCCATCCTAATTAATTCTGCATCAAATTGACTGTCTTCTAACTTTAATTCATCAATAAGCTCCTGAAATTCATTAAATACTGATTCAACACTTTCTCCAGGAATGTACCTTCTATCAATTTGTATTGAACACCAATCTGCCACTGTACTAGGCTGACTGCCACCTTCAATCCTGCCAAAATTTAAGATGGAAGGACCCATATACTCATTATATCTCCCTCCTAATTTAGGAATTAATCTTTCTTCTATTCTTGTAATCAACTTTGCAGCTTTAGAGATAGCATTTATTCCCAAGTGAGGAACTCCCCCATGGGCTGCCTTACCCCTAATCTTTATTTCTATCCATTCTAGCCCCCTATGGCCTATGGCATATTCATAGTTAGATGGTTCTCCTACAATAGCTCCATCAGCCTTAATACCTGACTTTACTAAGGCTTCAGTTCCATCGCTCTGTTCTTCTTCTCCTAAAACTCCAGCAAAAACTATGTTTCCTTTCATCTTAAACTTTGATCTCTTTATAGCTAACATTGCTATTAGCATCGAGGCTATAGGTCCCTTCATATCAGAAGTCCCTCTACCCCAAATATATCCGTCCTTAATTTCTGCACTAAATGGCTCTATTACCATATTATAAGGTGGAACTGTATCCATATGTCCGTTAAACATTAAGGTTTTTCCAGTTCCGTTGCCTTTTAAATATGCAATTACATTTTTTCTCGGCCCATCTACCTCTTGGTATTCAACTTCTAAGCCATTGTTTATACAGAAGTTATAAATGTATTCTGCCACTTCTTTTTCCCTATTCTCCACATCCTTATGGCTTGGTATTCTAACCAAATCTTGGGTTAATTTTACCACTTCCTCCTCAGTGTAGAACTTCTTTAAGTCTATCATACTTCACCTCCCTATATAATTAGAAAGGTCCGTATGTTATTGCATTAGCTATAATTAGAAATGCCATACCTGTACCAATCCATATTAACATTAGGGGCCAAATGAATTTAAACCATTTCTCATATGGAACGTTACCCATAGATAAGTATCCCATCAAGACTGCTGAAGTAGGAATTATTGAGTTTGTAAATCCATCTCCAAATTGGAATGCCATAACTGCAGTTTGTCTAGTAATGCCCAATAGGTCAGATAAAGGAACCATAATTGGCATAGTAGCTGAAGCTTGCCCACTTCCAGAAGGGATAAAGAAGTTTATTATTATTTGCACTATATACATACCTATTACTGATAGTGCCCTAGGTAAGGCTTTTATAGCATTTGCTAAACCATATACTACTGTATCTATAATAAGTCCATCAGTCATAACTATTAAAATTCCACGGGCTACACCTACAACTAAGGCTCCAAAGGCAATCGACTTAGCACCTACTACAAATTCACTGGCAATCTTACTAGGTCCTAAACCTCCAATTAAGCCACTAATGATACCCATGGCTAGGAAAGTTGATCCTATTTCTACAATGTACCAACCGTGTTTAAATACACCGGTAATTATTACTGCAAAACCTGCAACAACTGTTAGTAGTATAATTTTATGTCTAGCATTCATTTCAGGTATATTAGATAGGTCTATTCTACTTCCCTTCTCTGCCATTTCCAATTCTGCAACTATACTTTTACTTGGGTCATTTTTGACTTTTTCTGAGTATTTAATTACATATATTGCTGTAATAATAAGAAGTACTACAAAAACTATGGTTTCTTCTGCCATACCAAAGGTTGCTCCACCTAGGCCAAATATTATCATAAATATTGGGATCATTAAGTTTTCCTTACCACTTAATTTTTTTGCTAAAATGCCTATACCAGCTTCAATAGTACCAGTGGCAGTTATTATTTGGAATGAGCCACCTACAACAAAAATGAAGAAGATTATCTGTGAGGCAGCCTCCATTCCCTTAGGAACAGCTTGAATTATGTCGAATGGTTTTACAGGATTTTGCTCAACATAATGAAAAGATTCTGCATCTACAACGGTCCTATTTGTATTTGGGTCCACAACTCTGTCAAATTCCCCTGCTGGAATTACATAGGTTAATAAAGACATAATGATTATGACTGAAAATAGAATTACGTAAGTGTGGGGCACTCTGATCCTTTTCTTTTTTAAACTTTTTTCCATTAAAAACCCTCCCTATTTTTTGTAATGGTTATGTAATTATTCTGTCACCACCCTGTTAAAGATTTAAGCTGTTGATTCTTTCAGCATAGGCCTTTAGTCTTTCTAATATAGCTTCCTTTTCTGAGTCATTTACAGTTCCTTTTATGTACTTTGCTGCAATACAGGCTGTAACTTTGTTATTGAGATTTCTAACTGGTACACCTATGCCGACAATCCCTTTCATATTTTCCTCATCACTAAAAGCAAAACCTTGTTGTCTTATGTTTGAATATTCCTCTAATAGTTTTTTTGGATCAGTAATTGTATTTGGCCCTCTTTTTTCTAAGTCAGCGGAATATACTATTTCTTCTAATTTTTCATAGGGTTCATAGTATGCCATTATACATTTTCCATAAGCCCCACAGTGAATAGGATAGTATGTCCCCACTTTAAATCCTATTTCCACAGGTTGATGACTTTCTAACTCAAAAATACTCAAAATCTTATCCTCTACTAAAATCGCATAACCAATTGATAGCTTTATTTCCTTGGCCAATTCCTCTAATATGGACTTTATTTGCTCCATGTGGGTTTGGCTGTATAAAAATGCAGACCCAATTTGAAAGGCTCTAGCCCCTATGGCGTACTTTCTAGAGTTAGGGCTTTGATAAACTACCTTGTTTTCCATTAGGATATTTAATATTCTATGTACTGTGCTCCTATTAATATTTAATTCTCTACTAATGTCTAAAGCAGTTTTTCCATAGGGATAGGATGATAAGCTCTCTAATATCATGAAAGCCTTGTCTATTGATGATTGATTTTTTTTCATTTTTCTCCTCCAGTATGTTCATTATGCTGACACGTGTTTATTTATCTGACATATTTTATATTCTACATATATTCTTTAAGTCCTTCCATAATTCGAAAATAATTTATTAAATTTTCTTAATATTTTAAATATACAAAAACCTCCTCTGCTTTTAAGCTTAGGAAGTTTTTGAGAATCATCGGGGAAAGTCATTTTTAAATAGAATTGGATTTACATTTAAAAACACCTAACTTTTGTTAGGTGTTTCTACATAAGCCTATTTACTATTAATGAAACCACTATTCCCAGTAATGTATCTATTACCCTATTAATTGCAAAATACATAGGATTTGCATCTCCAATATGAGAAATGGTTATACTTAAAAAAACTACACAGCTAATATAAGAAGAGCTTGAGTATTTTAGATGTACATTTGTATATATTATGGGAATCAAAAATAAACTTAATATTAAATAATGAATATAATTAAATAGTTCTATGTTTAATAAGTCTATTAAAAGTATGGCTATAAAACCATATATACCACCGATAATCGTTCCTACCATTCTGTTCTTACCAACTTTTAAACTACTATCGTGATCAGTTTGCATGCTCAATATGGCTGCTATAACTGAATAAAAGGGACTAGTATTTCTAAAATAGCTTATTATAAAGCAAATATAAGATGCTATTACTGTTTTTATGACTCGCATTCCTATGATCCTTTTAGTCTTTATTTCCTTACTTTTATTTTCAGCTTCATGGTCTACATTTTCACTTATATTTTCACTTTCCATATTTTTATTTTCATCCATAAGTATCCCCCTTATTCCTTATGATTCTAGCCTTGGTACATTTCTTATATAATAGTATATGGCATCTGCAAAATTAGTTTCAAGTACTATTTTATAATCCTTATTTCCTAAGCAAAAAGCTTTGGACCAAAACCAAAGCTTTCGAAGATTAATATATTACTTCCTTTTTAATATATTCGGAGGTCATTGCCCTTAAAAGGCTCACATAATGCATGGTAAACTCTATAATATCTCCAACTTTATAATCGATTTCACTATCTGTACCATCTAAGATTAGATGGTCTGAACTACCTCCTAAGATTATAACTCCCTTATCTACAGGGTATAAGGTTTCTAGGTCAATGTCCTGCTTGCCTATGGCACAGAGAATCCTTTTTCTTACACCCCTATCAACGAAAGTAGGTACCTTTCCAAAGGCATCTCTTCCAATTTCACCAGTAGGTACCGAAGGTTTTTCTTTCACTTCTATAATTTGAGCTTGAATTCTAAAGGCATCATTTCTAGTTCCTTCCACTTGCTCACCATAAGCAGATTCTGTACCTAGGACTAAGGATTCACCTAGTCGTAAATTATTTATCCCTTCTAGATCATGGTCTGCTAATAGGTGAATAGAACTTGAATTGCCACCAGATAGGATTTCTAGTTCAATACTAAATCTCTCTTCTATTTCCCTTTTTAGTCTATTTAGTCTATCAATATGGTCCATAGATGGAATTACTCCACCATAGCAGGTTAGGTTGGTTCCTAAGCCTATTAGTTGTACACCTTCTAATTTTAGAACTTCTTCGACTGCTTCAAATAGATCTTCTTCTTTATAGTAACCTTCTCTTAAGTCCCCTAAGTCTACCATTAAAACGATTTTGTGTACTAGGTTTTTTCCTAAGGCCTTTTCAGATAGGGCCTTTATGGTTTCTATTTCCGAGTTAAGGGAAATATCTGCAAACTCTACTACTTTTTCTGCTTCGGAAATCATGGGGAGTCTCAGCATTATCTTAGGCACATTTAAATTCTTTAATCTCTCTAAATTCTCTATTCGAGAGTCAGCTAGAAAGCTTACACCGCCATCAACATATGCCTTTGCAATTTCAGGATGGCCACAGAAAACCTTTGTAACTCCAGCTACTTGAATCCCCTTACTATTGCATAGATTAACTAGAGC
Source organism: Tissierellia bacterium (assembly GCA_012728125.1). Lineage (GTDB taxonomy): Bacteria > Bacillota > Clostridia > Tissierellales > Tissierellaceae > JAAYFT01. The sequence goes on from JAAYFT010000139.1 coordinate 9,720, forward strand.
TTTAACGTTGTTCTTTAAAATTTCATAGTCAACAATTAATTTAGGATAGGACATTCTTATTCCTCCTTAAGGCTGTTATACAACAGCTCTAAAGCTATTTCTGGATATTTTTTGGACATAACCCCTAAGGATGCCATTATATAATGATTATCTATTAATATCTCCGTCTCTGTATTTGGCAGTAGCATATTACCTGAGTTGGAAAGTAGTGTTTCTCCAATTATAGACTTTCTTCTAGGCAGCCTAGTTAAGGCTCCACCGGTACCTATAATATATTTTACACCTGTTAGGTCTTTCCCTTCTGCTATGGTCTTTTTGCCACTTGGACCATATAGGTGTTTTAATTGGCCAGCATGTCTTTTGACTGCTGTTATTGTAGCATGTAGGGTTAAGCTTTCAACAAATCTCTTTTCTAGATCTGTTTCTGGTATTGGCTTATGGTTTTCTATTAGGTTTTCTAATTCCCCTAGGGAGATATTTAATTCTTTAGCCAATTCTTCCCTCCCTACAGTTTCTACTATATTTTTCATATTTACATAGACACCTAGATCTCCCTCAACTGTTCTCTTGGCCTTAGGTTCTGGGTTGATTAGTATTCTAGATATTTCATCGCTATCTTCTGCCACAGAGTGGACATCTGTAGTAGCACCGCCTACATCTATAGTTATTAAATCTCCTAGATTTTCGAATAATAATTCTGATGCTGCCATTACAGCCCCTGGAGTAGGCATTATAGGTCCTGTAATCATTTCCCTAATCCTTTCCATACCTGGTGCATGGATAATATGCTTTTCAAATACATCTTGGATAACCTTTCTAGTAGGCTCTATATTCAATTCGTCGATCCTTGGGTAAACATTGTCTACTATATATAATTCAGCTTTTGTATCTTCAAATATTTCTTTTACATCTTCCTGATTTTCTATATTCCCTGCATAGATAACTGGAATACCTAAATTCATTTCTGCAATTAGTTCGCTGTTATATAGGGCAGTATCCCTTTCACCATAATCTACTCCACCAGCAATTAAGATTATATTAGGTTCTATTTCCTGAATTTTTTTTAAATCAGATCTCCTTAATTTTCCTGCTGTTATTAATTTGATATTTGCCCCTGCCCCTAAAGCTGCCTCCTTAGCTGCCCTAACGGTCATGTCATATACAAGTCCATGGACAGTCATCCTAAGTCCTCCAGCAGCAGAACTAGTTGCCATTAACTCTTTATATTCAATGGGTTCTCCTAATTTTCTTGATAGGTCATCAATAGCCCCCTTAAGGCCAATATTTACATCTCCTTCTAAAACGCTTGTTGGAGCTTGACCCTGCCCAATAAATCTTGGGCAGGAATCAAAGCCATGAAATCCATTGACAACTGTTGTTGTGCTACCTATTTCTGCAACTAGTAAATCAATCTTCATAGTTCATCTCTCTTCTCTTTTCTACTAAGAAAGTGGCCACATGCTCACCTTTAGTTCCTCTACCGAAACCGGCATCCATACCTGATTCAACTGCTAGTTCATTTGATACTTGAGTACCACCAGCTACTAATATAATCCTATCTCTTATACCCTTTTCGATGCAAAGCTCGTGTAATTTTTTCATATTCTTATAGTGGATATCATCATGGGATATAATTGTTGAACAAAGTATAGCATCTGCATTTAATTCTATGGCAGCATCTACTAGTTTTTCTACTGGTACAGAGGTACCTAGTATATGGCACTCTATTCCATATTTTTCTATTCCACCATGTTTAATATCTATGATCTCTCTTAATCCTACAGAGTGTTCATCTTCTCCTACTGTAGCTGCAACTATTTTCATAGGCTTATTTTCAATATCTTTTCTTATTTCGTCTTCAGAAAGTACCTTTGGCTTAGGTGGTATTACTAGATCCTTAGTATCTATAGTGAAAGTTACTCTACCCTTTAATTCAATACGGGTACCTTCTGCCTCTTGCATTATTTCCTTGTGTATTACTTCTACATCTTCTAAGCCCATTTTCTTACCAACTTCTATAGCAGCAAATTCTGCAGTTCTTTCATCTGTTGGTAAGAATATAGTCATTAGAACAATCCCATCTCCAAGCCATTCCATTTCAGGCTTAATCTTAGAAGTCTTTCTAAGTTCCTTAACTTCTTCCAGTCTTACATTGACATTGTCATTTTCATCTAATTCATCTATGAATATAATCTTTGATGGGTCTTCAAAAGTAGAACCACCTATTAGTTTTGCAGGATCATCTACATATTCTTCTCCATATTGGGCAACATTATTGTATCCAAAATGGGCAGTTACTGGAGCCATATAGTCTTCATCTCTCTCATAAACTGCTCCTGCTCCAACTCCACCGTCAATCTTTCTAAATATACCATCACCATTTCTTTCAGGATAATATCCTGAATCTACGAAGAAGCCCTGTTCTACTGCATTAAAGTATCCGCCTACTTCTAGGATTTCTTCCATGAATAGGATGGCTCTTTCCTTTAACTCTCTAACCTTTTCAGCTAATTCACCTTCATGTCTTTTTATTTCTACCATTTCTGTTAATCCGTCCATACCTGCAAAGGCTTGTTTAGCCGTATCTACTGCTTCTATATTATAGATGTGCCATGGCACATTTCTTCCTTCATCAGGAGTAATGGTAGATTGAATATCCGCACTGGTTAATTGAGAGATTAGTAGGTTTAATACATGGGTTACAGTTGCTTCTCTAGTTGAAGACTCCATGTACTTCGTATTCATTTGGGCCCTCATCTTATATTCTCTAAACAATTCTCTTAAGGCCACAGCATAAGGTAAGTCTAATCTCATACAAGGTGCAGGTGGTGCTGTTGGTGGTACTGTTGAAAGACAGATGTTTTCTTTTTTCATACCTACTTTAACAGAATAAATTGAGTTTATGGCATGTTGAACCATTAGCTCTGGCATGACCTTCCATGCTTCCCTTGCTGTAGCATTAGCGTTATGAGCCCCGTCTATTTGGGCCATATCTGCCCAAGCCATTACCCTTTTAGCTTCTGCAGCATCTACAAAAGACCTTATCATATTGATATTTCTGTATAACACATTATATTGTGGGTCTTGGTGAGCACCGTTTACTCCCTCTTCTGCAAACATAACTGCTATTTCTGGTCCTGCTACACCTGATACATAGGAATGGTAATTAATTGGTCTACCTACTTCATCTTCTATATAGTCTAAGGCCTTTCTTTGAGCCCTAACTTGTTTTCTTGTAACGGGTATGCCCCCTACTCCTTGGGGTGTTCCTTCTATAAGACCGTCAAAATGTGATTGTCCTGCAGTTCTAATTACCATAATATGGTCTGCCCCATGCCAAGCAGCCATTCTCATACGCCTTATATCGTCTTCAAACCTACCTGAAGCGATTTCAGTAGTTATAACTGCCTTTGGTTGGGGATCAATGTTATCAAAATACTTGGCTGCTGGTAAGGGTTGACTATTTTTAAGGGGTTCTGACATATCATAGTATTCAAATTTACCTATGGTTCTCTTTTGTCCAGTTCCCTCTCTCCAGTGCCAACCCCTTCTTCTTGGTCTATATTTATCTATATCCTTCAATATAAATTCTATGTCCAGTTTCTCATTATGCTTTAATTCCATTAGTTGGCACCTCCTTTAAAGATAGCAACTACATCTTCCCACATCTCACCTTCAACTAGTCTTAGTCCTGCTTCTCTTATTCCTAAATTCTTCTCTTTTGCTAATCTAAAAACAATATGACCTGCCCCTTTTCCGATTAGGCCCCTATCTATAGCCCCATCTACTATGGCTTTAGCTTCAATACTTGAAAAACCCATTCTTAAAAGTACAGATCTTTCAATGGAAGGAGTAGTATTTTTTCTAGCCAACTCAATAATCGGGTCTACTATTTTTTCAGCCAATTCCCAAAATCTTTTTTCTAACTCTTCTTCCGTTAGATTAGCAAGATGTTTTCTTCTTTCTTGAAAATCATCAGCTCTTTTCATTATATCCCTCCATTAAATTAATATTTAACTCCCAACTCGTCTAATATTTCTTTTACGAATTCTAGGTTTGATTTAGTGTCCTTTGCTAAAAACTCTAGGTCTTCATGGGTAACTTCTGTTACATTCATATTATTAACTGCATTTCTTATATAGGATCTTTTTGTTCTGTTTATATCTAAATCTTGAATCCAAACATAGGATGGATCCTTTGGAAGTATAATATTTTTACCCGGAATCTCTTCTTTTGGATCACCAATTATTATTTCTATTCCATTTTCCTTTGCAAAAGTAAGTTGAGGATTGATATGTTTACCTGCTCCTGTATATTCAGTTTCTTGAACTACGATAATTTGATCTTCATCCATTTCTTGAGCTAATTTAAAGGCTGCTGCTAAGGAGGTATTTCCAGCAGGACCTCTTTCTAAGCCTTCTAATTGGGCTAGTAATTCGGTCATATAGAATACGGAACCTTGATTCATTGTAACATATCTATCTATATATCTAAGTGGTCTAGCAGCTGATCTTGGCACGTCAGATCTATCAGGCCAAGTGGCAAATGGGATACCGAAACCAGTATGGCCTGTAGTGAAAGATTTTTTGTTAAATTGAGTATCTGAAGCCATATGAAGTCCCTCTAGGCTTACACTAGCTGCTATGATCTTAGTATCTACAGCACCTGCCTTTAATAGTCCCCTAGCAGTACCTGTTAAGTTTCCACCACCTGCATTAGTAATAACTACTGCATCTGGGTCTCTTCCTTCTTTTTCCCTAAATTGCATTGATATCTCATATCCTAAGGTTTCCACACCTGCTATACCAAAGGGTGAGTATAGAGAAGCATTGAAGAATCCTGTTTCTTCTAATAAAACTAAGAATGTATAGAATAACTCAGGTCCTACTGATAGCTGTACAACTTCTGCGCCGTAGGCCTCACAAGCCCTTGCTTTTTCAATTATTTCTGGTTGTCCTACGCCTCTTGAATCATAGCATTCTTGAACTACAATACATTTAAGGCCTTGCATAGCAGCCTGGCTAGCAACAGCTGCACCATAGTTTCCTGATGTAGCTGCAATAACACCCTTATAGCCTAATTTTTTTGCATGATAGCAAGCTGTAGCAGCCCTTCTAGCCTTAAAACTACCTGATGGATTGGAAGCCTCATCCTTTATGAAAATCCTAGCCCCTTTACCCTTTGGAGCAATTTTTCTGGCAAGTTTAGTTAAATTTCTAAGTTCTAGAATTGGAGTATTGCCAACACCCGTTCTTTTTTGTATTTCTTCTATCTCTTGTAATGAGTATCCAGTTTCTTTCATCATTCTTTCATAATCAAAGGCAATACTGCCGGATTCAAATACATCATAGTCTATGCCAATGGCTTTTTTCATTATTTCTCCTCTTCTAGCCATTACAGCTTCATAACTCATATCTCTAGTCATTATTTCCCGCCTCCTCTCCTAGGATTTCCCTTGCTTGACGACCGATATATAAAAGTTCTGGAACTGCTTTTCCATAGTCATGTTTATAATAAGGATTAACCTCTATTAAAGTACCTTCTACTATTCTACCTATATAGGTTTCTACTTTTACCTTATCTCCTATATTGGCACTTTCATCAAGTAAAAATCCTTTAACCCACATTTCTAATGGAACATTTTGTGTATCTTCCGGAATGTTCTTAGCTCTTTGACCAACTTCTAATACAACATTGTGGATTCTTACCCAATCACCGCGTTTAGCATCCATTCTAACACTTCCTTTCTATCAATTCACCATACAGTTCTAGTGAATAATAATAGTGATTAATTAATAGATAAAGTTTAACCCTTACAAGTCTTCACTACTCACTATTCACTTTTCACTATTCACTATTCACTATTCACTATTCACTATTCACTATTCACTATCTATTAGTTCCCTCATATCTCCCATAATGGCTCTTGGTACTGGTAGGTCTATCATAGTCTTTAGTCCTGGTCTTGCATTGATTACGTGAGGAATCATGTTAACAGTCATAGCAATAGTTCCTATACCGCCAGGTACCTCTGGTGTTATTTGCATGTTTACATTTGGTGTTCCCTTGATAGTAATGTAATCTCCAGTGTTTACACCTTCTAATTGAGGCTCTACTTGTTGTGGATGAAGCATTTCTATCTTTAATTCTCCATCTACATAACCATAGCCCTTCATATTACATCCTGCAACATCTCCAGCTTTTACTTCTGCATATGGAGCCTTTCTATAAACTGATGAAACTATTGGTGCCCTTTCTAATTTGATTTCATCGCTCAATTTCCATCCTAATGCGTCTGCAATCATTGTGATTGATTCTGGGAATCCTATGTGGCCATCTAAATCGTTTTCTGCAACTCTTCTATTAAATTCATCTACAGTTATACCAACACCTTGGCCATGCATAACTGTAGGTCCGAATGGTGATAAGTTATTAACTCTTTCTGCCTTGATACTTTCAACATCTATACATGCTCCTGTAAGTGTAATAACTAGTAAGTCCATAATAAGACCTGGGTTAATACCTGTACCTAATACAGTCACTCCATTTTCTTTAGCAATTCTGTCTAATTCCTTTGCTAATTCTGGAGATTGGGCTTGAGGATAAGCCATTTCTTCTGCAGTTGATACTACATTGATTTTTCTTTCTAGACAATATTTGATCTTATCAAAGGATGTTTTTGTATAAGAGTCAGTTGCTATTACTACAACATCGGCTGCTCCTTCCTTTATTACATCTTCATAAGAGCCAGCTATTAGATCTGGTCTGTCGCCTCTTTCAATGCCTGTTAATTCATACATTGATTTTCCTATTTTATCGCCCCTTACTACTGCTCCAACTACATCTACGCCTTTTTTGTTTAATAGCATTTCTACTACGCCTTTTCCCATTGCTCCTAGTCCCCAAACAATTACCTTAACATTTTCTTTTCTCATGATTATACCTCCTTTAATCTTTTATAATTATGTAATGCAATTTTCTTGCCAACTTTTTTAGAATCAGATATGCTTATTTCTTTGAAATTTCCAGAACTTTGCCAAATATTTGACAGGTTTCTCGTAATTTTTCTCAAAAAATGCAATAATATTTGCATATAAGCGCAAAAATTATTGCATCAGATTTTATATTTCTTCAACTTATGTTGCAAGGTTTGCCTTTTTATTCCTAATTCTTTAGCTGTTTTAGTTATATTATTGTGATTATTTTCTAAGGCATTTATAATAAGGTTTTTTTCAATTTCTTCTAAAACTACTGGTAAACTTTTATCTTTTTGCTCCAAGACGAAGGGATTTCTATAGTGCTTGTCCTTCATAATATGAATGGAAGAAATGAAGTCCTTCTTTGTCAATAAAGTTTCATTCTCATCCACTATATTCATAGCCCCTTCAATAACATTGGCTAATTCCCTAACGTTTCCAGGCCAAGTATATTCCATAAAATAATCTAGTACATCTTTTGATACACTTTTTACTTTTTTGTCCAATAATAAGTTAAATTTATTTATAAAATGGTTTGTAAGTATAGGTATATCCTCTTTCCTTTCCACCAATGGTGGTATCTGGATAAATATTACATTTAGCCTATAGAACAAGTCTTTTCTAAGGGTTCCTTTTTTTAGGCTCTCTAACGGTGGTTCATTAGTAGTTGCAATAATTCTTACATCTATGGGTATATCTTTAGAACCTCCAACCCTCCTAATATAGCCTTCTTGTAGGACTCTAAGTAATTTGGCTTGTAGTGGCAGGGACATGGAGTTTATTTCGTCTAACATTAAGGTCCCACCATTGGCCTGTTCAAATATTCCTTCCCTTTCAACGGCTCCTGTAAATCCACCCTTATCTGTACCAAATAATATTCCTTCCAGCAATGACTCAGGAATTGCAGCACAATTTTGGGCTAAAAATGGCTTATTAGCTCTTATACCTCCATAGTGGATACTTTGAGCGAATAGCTCTTTTCCCGTTCCTGTATCTCCGTAGATTAGAACACTTGATATTGAATTACTTGCTTTTTTAGCAATTTTCTTTGCCATTTCTATTGGTTCTGATACTCCAATGATATCGTGGAAATTATATCGTTTGATCTTATTTTTAGATGGGGATTTTCTAAATTTTAATTCGCTTTGCAATTCTATCAATTGATCAGACAAGTTCTTAATGTGGGTAATATTATTGGATATCTCTAAAGCACCTATGATTTCATCTTTATTGTACAAGGGTATGGTAGAATTTATGGTGGTAATTCTTTGTCCTTTAAAGTTTAAATAGGTTTGGGTACTATTTAGTATTGACTCTCCTGTGTGTAATACCTTAATCAAAGTCGACGTCTCTTCATTTAGGCTAGGAAAGATATCTAAGATATCTTTCCCCAGTACTTGTTCTCTTTTTAGGCCTTCTAACTTTGCCATAACATCGTTATATATTACAGTCTTTCTATCTTTGTCAATTACATGGATACCAATATTAGCATGGTGCAAAATATTTTGCATTATGATTTTATTAAAATCTACATTTCTCATATTACCATCCCTAACTTATTCCTTTAATGTTATGGCAGCAATCATTCTATTTTTAGTACCCTTTTCTTTTCTATATGAATACAGAGTATCTAGGTTACAGGCAGTACAAAAATTGCTCTTATAAATATTCTCATCCTTAATGCCTGCATCTAGCAAATTAATATAATTTACCTTCCAAAGGTCCAAATAGGTCTTTCCATTTTTTTGAACTATTATTTCAGAATTATTATACTTGGACTTAAATAATTTTTCCACATCTTCTCCTATTTCATAACAGCAAGGTCCTATGGAAGGCCCTATGGCTACAACTATATTGTTTAAATTAGACTGGTAAGATTTCACCATATTATCTATAATGACTCCTGCTATCTTGTTTAAAGTTCCTTTCCAACCAGCATGGGCAAGACCTATGATGTCTTTTTCTTTATCATAAAAATATATTGGGACACAGTCAGCATGGTAGGTACATAATACTAGACCTTTAATATTAGTAATAAATCCATCGGCTTCTTCTTGTCCAATGGTTTTATTATCCTGTTGATCTAATATGATTACATCTTTACCATGAACTTGTTTTGCCCTATAGATTTTTTCATCGGGTATATTAAGTAATTTACTTAAATCATTAAATATGTTTTTTTGATCCCATCCAATTCTTGAAGAAAACAGATGGCAAATATTATTATATCTATTAAATCCTTCTATTTCAAAGTATAGGGTATTGTCATAGAATTTTTTTGTAACTCCCATATTCATCTCCTATTGTCAGTATTCTCATTAAGCAAATTTTTCAATTCATCCATAAAAGAATTTAGGTCCTTAAACTGTCTATATACAGAGGCAAATCTTACATAGGCCACATGATCAACATCTTTCAATTTATTCATTACCATTTCCCCAATTTCATTAGAAGTTACTTCCTTTTCCATGGAGTTGTATAGGGATTTTTCAATTTCACCTACAATATTTTCTATTCTTTCCATGGAAACAGGTCTTTTCTCACAAGCTTTTATTATACCATTTAAGATTTTATTTCTATCAAAGGTTTGTCTATTTCCATCTTTTTTAATAACCATAAGTGGGATTTCTTCAATTTTTTCATAGGTAGTAAACCTTCTACTACAATTTATACATTCCCTTCTCCTACGGATTGCTTGTCCTTCTTCTGTAGGCCTGGAATCTACAACCTTGGACTCATGAAATGAGCAAAAGGGACATTTCATCTTTCCACCTCACCTTTTACTTTAACTTCACTTTAATTATATTACATTGATTGAAAAATGTCTATTTATATATCTCCCTTATAATCCACTAAAATAGTGTCAGTTCCTATTTTTACGATATCACTCCAATTAATAATGATCTCTGAACTTTTACCAAACAGGCCTAATATTTTACCCCCGCCAGAAATTACTAGGGCTTCTACATATCCTTTTTCTAGGTCTAATTCAAAATCGTCTACAAAGCCCATTCTTTCTCCTGTATTTATGTTTATTATTTCCTTTTCCCTGATTTCTGATAATTTTAACATAATCCCACCTCTTTCATATTATACCCTATTATTTATATATAAAAATAGGGTATAAATATGACAAGATTTTGGTGGGATTTATATCTTCTTCCTTATATATATTTTCTCATCTGCCTTAAGGCATTTTTCTCTAATCTGGAAACTTGAGCTTGTGAAATGCCAATTTCTTCAGCAACTTCCATTTGGGTTTTACCTTCAAAAAACCTTAAATTAAGTATCTGCTTTTCTCTGCTATTTAATTTTTCTATTGCTTCCCTTAAGGCTATTTGACTTAACCAAACCTCGTCCTCTGCCTTTTCATCCCTTACTTGGTCCATTACGTATATTGCATCGCCACTATCATGGAAAATTGGTTCAAATAATGAAATAGGTTCTTGTATTGCTTCCAGTGCAAATACTACTTCCTCTTTAGGTAGATTTAACTCCTCTGCTATTTCATATATTGTAGGTTCTTTGGAATTTTTATTAATCAATTGTTCTCTTGCTTGTAATGCTCTATAGGCAATATCCCTTAAGGATCTAGATACTCTAATGGAATTATTATCTCTTAAATATCTTCTTATTTCACCTATTATCATAGGCACTGCATAAGTAGAAAACCGTACATTTTGACTCAAGTCGAAATTGTCTATAGCTTTTATTAAACCAATACAGCCTACCTGAAACAAATCATCAACGTGTTCGCCTCTTCGATTAAATCTTTGGATGATGCTAAGTACTAGTCTTAAATTACCTTGAATAAATTTCTCCCTAGCCTTTAAATCACCAGCTTTTATCTTGACAAATAATTCTTGCATTTCTTCATTAGTTAGTACTGGCAGCTTTGAAGTGTTTACTCCACATATCTCTACCTTAGATATATGCATTTACTTTCATCCTTTCATGCTGTATTGCCCCTTTCTCTATAAAATTATTGCCTTGAATAGCATTTTTATTCAAAAATTTATTTTACTTAAAGTCCATTTTACATCAGCTTTACCATCTCTTTCCTCAGCCTTTTAATTATTCTCTTTTCTAGCCTAGATATATAGGACTGGGAAATACCTAAAAGGTCTGCAACTTCTTTCTGGGTTTTTTCCTTCCCATTATGTAGTCCGAACCTTAATTCAATTATGGTTTTTTCTCTACCAGATAACTTGCTAATGGCTTGTTTTAACAAGACCCTATCTACTTCCGATTCAATATTTTTAAATATAATATCTCCATCAGTTCCTAAAATGTCTGATAATAGTAGTTCATTTCCATCCCAATCTGTATTTAAAGGTTCATCTAAGGAGATTTCTGATTTCATTTTGCTAGTCCTTCGAAGGTACATGAGTATCTCATTTTCTATACATTTTGAAGCATAGGTGGCAAGCTTAATATTCTTATCAGGATCAAAAGTGTTAACAGCCTTTATTAGTCCAATGGTACCTATTGAAATAAGGTCTTCAATGGATATTTTAGTGTTTTCAAATTTCCTAGCTATATATACTACAAGTCTTAAGTTCCTTTCAATTAGTATAGTTTTGACTGTTTCGTCTTCCTTGATCAAGGAAAGATAATGGGCCTCTTCTTCTGGAGATAATGGTGGAGGTAATATTTCTCCACTTCCTATATAATGAACTATTTTTATAATATTTAATTTTTCCAATACTTTATATAAAATAGTTTTTAATCTAAGTTTGATACTCGTAAACATTTATATTCCCCCTATCTAAGATTTCTAGACTCAATAACCCCTTATATTGTTCATCTGTGGAGAGCTTACCATTAAATATTCCAATAATTAAATTATCACATCTTATAACTCTTGAGTTTTTCTTAATTTCTATATAATCTGGTTTAAAGCCTAATAACATCCCTTTTTTAGAACCTATAGTTTTAAAAGGGATAAGTCTAATAAAGTTTTTCTCTTTCAATTCTTCCATAATATTTTGTATTTGCAACAGGTCATCCTCTTGCTTATTTTCAAATACTTGTCTTAATCTTTCAGGAATTATTTCCTTAATAATTTCATATTCTACTATAAATACTGGTAATCTAGTTAATGGTTCAAGTAGTGAGTTTCCTGTATCCATTAAAGCAATAAGAGAAGTATTCTTATTACCATAGTATATAGTTACTTCAAATAATTCTTTTTCTCTAGTTGTTTTTTCTTGATAATAATCGAATATATTCTTAATTAAAATTCCACCTAAAGCTACTCCTAATATTAAATATCTAATTGGAAAGTCTTTGGTAAATACATTTTCATTTAATGAAAAATTAGAATAGTTCTGCACAAAATAATAGGTTCCAATACTAGCTCCAGCAAAAATAAAGGATACAATATAAAATCCAAATAATTGTTTTATATATAATTCTATGGATTTAGAATCAAAGGCCAACTTTACAATAATTATAGATATGAGAATTTTCATAAAGAAATTAGTCAAGAATAGGAAAGAAGGTATAAATAATACAAAGGGATATAAAGCTGCTACAAAGGAAGCTATTAATATCCTTTTCCTACTTGCCTTGGTCCTAGTTATTATCTTGGTAATATTTAAGATTGCGAAATTTATTAAAAAATTTTCCAAAAATAAATATTCAGCAACTACATACAAATATATTCCTCCTATAATTATATAGCCTAATACTTATTCTATTCTTTAATAGTTATTATAGGACATTAATTTTAAATTTTTTGTCATTTTATAGTTAATAATAAAAACGTATCTCTACAAAAAGATACGTTTTCTTTGTTAATTTGATTTTTTATCTCTTCTTCTAAGAAATACGGGAATATCTAATTCATCATCGTCATGGGCTGCAACTTCATCTTTCCCGTCATCCTTGTTTATGGCTTCTCTTATTGACTTTTGACTTTCCATATCGAATCCGGTAGCAATGACAGTTATTTTAATTTCTTCCTTCAAACTTTCATCAATTCCTGCACCAAAGATTATGTAGGCATCCTTGTCTACTGCAGCCCTAATTAAATCAGCAGCTTCATTGACTTCGAATATTCCCATATCTTCGCCACCGGTGATGTTTAACAATACTGATTTTGCACCATCGATTGATGTCTCCAATAAAGGTGACCTAATGGCTTGTTTAGCTGCCTCTGTTGCCCTATTCTCTCCAGAAGCCCTTCCAATACCCATGTGAGCAATTCCCTTAGCATGCATAACAGTCTTAACATCAGCAAAGTCTAGGTTTATTAAATTTGGCACTGCTATTAAGTCAGATATGCCTTGTATACCCTGTTTAAGTACTTCATCAGCCATCATAAAGGCTTCTACCATAGTAGTCTTCTTATCTGCAATTTGTAATAACCTATCATTTGGAATGGTAACTAGAGTGTCAACTTTGGACTTTAACTCCTCTATACCTTGTTCTGCATGTTTCTGTCTTCTTGGCCCTTCAAAGGTGAAAGGCTTTGTAACTACTCCTACTGTAAGTATGCCTAGCTCCTTAGCTATTTCTGCTACTATTGGTGCTGCCCCTGTTCCTGTTCCCCCACCCATGCCTGCTGTAATAAAAACCATGTCTGCACCCTTTATAATCTCTGCTATTTCATTTCTATTTTCTTCTGCAGCCTTAGCTCCAATTTCTGGATTCGCTCCAGCACCTAAACCACGGGTCAACTTTTCTCCAATTTGAAGTTTATATTCTGCCTTGGAGGAATTAAGGGCTTGTCTATCCGTATTTAAGGCGATGAAGTCAACTCCCCTTACGCCACTTTCTATCATTCTATTTACAGCATTATTACCTCCACCACCAACACCAAGAACCTTAATCCTTGCATATTGTTCAACATCTACATCAAAATCAAACATAACATTTCCCCCTTATATTTTGATAGCTTATCCAATATTTGCTTTTTAAATTTCTAGTTAGTTTTTTTCCCTTTGAAAAGTAAGATCCTCCTGATCTTAGCAAAGTTTTCAAATAGCCTTCCACCAAATGTAAAAATAGCTGCATAATATAGAGGAACGCCTAGTCTATCCCCAAGATATGCAAGAAAAGCAGCTAAAATTGCATTTCCAAAGAAACCTGAGAGAAAAATTCTTATATTAAAATTGTTTTCTAAGTTAGATCTAATACCGCCAAATACTGAATCTAAACAGGCTAGTATTGCTACGGAAACGTAAAGTGAATAGGTGGTATCATAAGTATAGGGTAAAATAAAACCAATTACAATACCTATTAAAATACCAATTATTGCAACGAACAAATTAATCATCCTTTCCCAATGGCTTGGCATATCTGAAGTCAAAATCTCCAGTATAAGCAGGAATATATATCGAATCTTCTATGGTTGTTTCAAAGCCTATTTCATATATTTTTAATAAATCGCCATAAGTTCCTGGTGCATTCACAGCTGCATATAATACTTTAGGGTCTCCAATAGCTTTAATAATAAAGGGTGTGGCAGAGCTTCTTCCATTTATTCTAATAACTGGCCCACCACATTTTATTTCAGATGTAGATAATACCCTTTCATTATTTATACTAATGGCTTCTGCTCCTGCAATTCTCAAGTCATTTATTATATTTAGTATATCTACATCATGGATAACGTCTTCATTTAAATCGAAACCAAAATACCTTTCTGCTGGATTATCATACATTTTTATTACTATTCCAGGTCCTTCCAAAGAAGTTTGCCCTGAATGAATTTTATTATATTGGATATCTTCCAATAAAATATTAATAATATTATCGTCACCTTTAGCTATATTCTCCAGTAAGGCCAGCTCTTCCTCTTTCATCTTAATTATATTGTTTAGCTCAGCTATTTCATTATTGATGGCATTGATTTCAGCTTTCATAGTTTGTAGGGATCTAATGGTAATAGGAGTAATAGTTTCAAGTTTCATTTTTATTTGTGTAGAAATAAAAATACCAATCATTATACTGAAAAAAGTTAGGATGATTTTTGGATTTTGATTTTTCATTGAAATCACCCCATTAATCAAGATTTTCGTCTACAGGATTTGCGTATATGAATTCCTTTATCTTCCTAGATTTTGGTATTACTATATTATTTTCTTTATTCACTTGTACCAAGTAGTCGTAATTCCTTAATATGGTCACTATTCCTCCTTTAAGGTTTAATGCAGACTCCAAAGTGTCTGGTGGTCCTATTGCTTTTATAACAATAGGTGGACTTGTTGATACACCATTGATTTCAATATGATTTCCAGCTTTCTCTATCTCAGTAAAGGATGTATATCTTTGGTCATTGATAGATATGGCCTCTGCATCGGCTGCATTTAAAACAGATATTACTTGTAAGATTAAATCCAACTCATCAATTATACTATAACCAAAACCATATTCTAAATCCACTGGTGGATCATTAATTTCAATAACAACACCTGGTCCTTCTAAATCTAAGTATCCAGCTAACATCCTATATTTCATTGTATCATTATATAGGTTTTCAGCATATATATTTTTATCTACTTCACTCATCTCATATTGCTTTATCTTAGCTTCTAATTCATCAACTTTATTTATTAATAAATCCCTTTCATTTTGTGCTTTTTTCAGCTCTGTAGCAAGCTGCTGAGCTCTTTGAGTAGGTAAAATACCCTCTCCTAGGGTTTTATTCACAGTTTTGAATTGAAGGGATACAATAATTCCAAGTAATATAGATACTATTGTTAATGCAATATACTCCTTAAATTTTTTCATCTTACCTCTCCTACTCCTCGTTAAGTACAATTACAGGATTATCTCCCCTATCCATTAATATCATTTTACAGGATAGTCCTTTTTTGTCGATATCTTTTAAAATTTCATTTAATAAGTTCAATTTATATTTTACATTATTTATGGTACCAAAGGCAACCATAATACCATCATTTAATTCAATATTTATATTGTCATTATCTGTCATATCCACATCTTTCATCTTTGATAATAAACCTAGGGCATGTCCTTCTTCAATAAATTCAAAATTTAGTTTAGTATCTTCAGAAGCTATTAAATTTTCGCCAATTCTTTTGTTCTCTATATTAAAGCCACTGATTAAGGGCAAATTTTCATTCTCACTATCTAATATATCCAAAATATATCCTTCTTCATCAATTAAGGCAACATATGATAAGTTCTTTATCTGAAATACCTCTTTCCTCTCTATAATCTCTATTATAATTCCTTTAGGAAGTTTTCTTTTTATATTTACATCTTTAATATAAGCTAAATTCCTTAAATTATTCTCTCCATCCTTTGTCCTAACCTTTAGTATGTTTTCCCCTATGTTAATGGATGAACCTAATATTATACTTTCCTTGGATAGTTTATTATTTCCTATTACCTGTATATTATTTATGATAAACAGATCTGTATTTAATGCCAACACAATTAACAAAGTTACAAATAAGCCTAACAAGAAAATTCTAAAATATAACCTTCTTCTTCGCATTTTTCTTTCTACTCTAGATATTTTTCTCATGTTATCACCCCTCTGGGCTAGTCCCTATGTATAATTAGCAGCAAATGCTGCTAATCAAAATGCTGCTAATCAATCTTTACTATATCTGCACCTAAGTTTTGCAAGGTTATATGGAAATCTTCATATCCTCTTTCTATGTGATAAATATTTTGAACTTCAGTAGTCCCTTTAGCAACTAATCCTGCTAAAGTCAAAGCTGCTCCACCTCTTAAATCCTTAGCAGTTACCTTTGCACCTGTTAATTCTTTAACACCATTAATGACTGCAACCCTACCAAAGATCTTTATATTGGCCCCCATTCTAATTAATTCCTCACCATGTTTAAACCTGTTTTCAAATACAGTTTCACAGATTATACTGGTTCCATTAGCTATTGATAAGAGAGCCATCATTTGAGCCTGCATATCTGTTGGAAATCCAGGATAGGGTAAAGTTTGTATCATTTCTATTGAATTGACCTTTCTAGGACCTGCTACTTTTAAAGAGTTGCCATTGGTATAGATCAAGGCACCTGCTTCCTTTAACTTAGCTATTGTTCCCAATAGATGTTCTACAATAATGTTATTCAAAATAATATCTCCACCTGTTATGGTAGATGCAACCATTAAGGTACCTGCTACAATCCTATCAGGAATTATGGTATGTGTAACGTCTTTTAACTCTTTAACACCCTCTATTGTTATTACTGAAGTTCCTGCACCGGAGACCTTGGCTCCAGACTTATTTAAGTAGTTTTGTAAGTCAATTATTTCAGGTTCCCTAGCTGCATTTCTAATCACTGTAGTTCCCTTTGCCTTTACAGCAGCTAGGATAATGTTTTCAGTGGCTCCTACCGATGGGTAATCCAATTGTATATCGCAGCCCTTTAACCCCTCAGTCTTACAGTATAGTTGACCATGAGACTCTTCTATTATTGCTCCCATACTTCTTAATGCTTTTAAATGTAGATCTATAGGTCTTGGTCCAATTTCACAACCACCGGGGTAAGTTATGACAACCTCACCCGTTCTTGATAACATTGCTCCCATTAGTATGATGGAAGATCTCATTTCCCTAACTAATTCCTCTGGAACTACTATTTGATTTAGGGGTTTAGAATCTATTTCCATGATATTACCAGTTCTTTTAACTGTACAACCTAATGATAAGAGAATACTTTCCATTATTTCCACATCTCTTAAATTAGGTATATTAAATATGGTGCTTTTATTTTCTCCAATAACAGTGGCTGCTAATATAGGTAGTACTGAATTCTTGGCTCCTGAAACTGAAACTTCTCCCATTAGCTTATTTCCACCATTGATAATATATTTTCCCACCAAACCACCTCCGCATAACATACATTCGAGTATATAAACATATTATGCATAGGTGGATTTAGGGTTACAGATTTTATTTTATGATGGTTTCAATAAGCTGGTATATCTTTTCTGCTGCATCGATTTGACCCATTTTTTTGCTATTTTTTCTCATATTTGATAATTTTTTGTCATCTCTTATAATACTATATATAATATCATCTAGTCTGGTATTATTTAAATCCTTCTCAAGTACTAATACGCAAGCTCCATTTTTTTCAAAGGCCCTAGCATTAAACTCCTGATGGTTTTCTGCTGTATAACTTTTAGGTATTAATATGCTTGGGACACCTACTGCTGAAATCTCTGCCAAGGTAATGGCTCCTGCTGAGGTAATAACAAGGCTTGCAATGTTTATTGCTTCAGGCATCTGGTAAAAGTATGGGAATATCCTAATGTTTTTATCAAGTATAATGTTGTTTTTATTGATCTCTTTCATAAATTCATCATAGAATCTTTTACCAGTTACATGAATTAGCTGTATGTCTTTTATACCCCTTCTAATAAAATCAAACATGGCATCGTTTAATTTTTTCTGTCCTCCACTACCTCCAAAGGATAGGATAAAGGGTTTATTTTTATCTATATTTAGGCTTTTATAGGCCATTTCCTTATCTATTTCAAGGATTTCCCTACGGATTGGGTTTCCTGTTTTTACAACCCTATCGGGGTGTTTAAAGTATTTTTTTGACTCCTCGAAGGTTACAGCTACCTTATCCACATATCTAGATAAAATCTTATTTGTAATACCTGGATAGGCGTTTTGTTCGTGGATTAATGCAGGTATCTTTTTCCTCTTAGCCACATAGACTACTGGACCACAAACATATCCTCCAGTACCTATTACAACATCGGGCTTAAATTCGTCTAAGATCTTCTTGGCATCAAATAAGCCATGTATAAGTTCCTTTGCTGCAATTAATGAATTTTTATTTAATCTCCTAGGCAAGCCCTTAACCCTTATGGTTTTAAATTTTAATCCTTCCTTTGGTACCAGTTCTGCTTCTAAACCCTCCTTAGTACCTACATAAAGGATATTGGCATTTTTATCTCTTAACTGAATTTCTTTTGCAATGGCTAAGGCAGGGTATATGTGGCCACCTGTACCTCCACCAGATATTAAATATTTCAACTCTTTCAACTCCTATCTAAATTCGCATGTCTAGAAATATTTAGCAGTATTCCTATGGCTGACATATAAACCATTAGGGAAGTTCCACCATAAGATACAAAAGGCAAAGTAATGCCTGTTGTAGGTATGGAAGATGTTACTACTGCAATATGGATTAAGGTTTGAACAGTTACTAAAGCTGTTATACCTGAAGCCAAAAAACATCCAAATGCATCTTCAATACTTAAGGCTATCCTAATGCCACGCCAAATCAATATCATGAATAGTATAATGACGAAACTAGTACCTAAAAAACCTAGTTCTTCACCTATAATTGAAAAAATAAAGTCGTTATAGGACTCAGGAATATAGAAGAATTTTTGCCTGCTTTTTCCTAAACCTAGGCCAAATAGGCCTCCAGAACCTAGGGCATATAGTGATTGGACAGCTTGCCATCCAATATCTAATTTGTGGGCAAAGGGGTCTCTAAAAGCTATAATTCTCTTCAATCTATATTCATTCTCTGGCCCCGTTACAGCTAAGACTCCCAAGGCAGCAGCTCCTAAAACCATGAAAACCAAGTGAAACAAATTCATCCCAGATATGAAAAACATGCCCATCAAGGTAGCTGCCAAAGTAATGGTAGTTCCTAAGTCTTTCTGAACATATATGGCACCACAGGCTATGCCTACAATGATTAAGGCAGGCAATGTGCCATGAAAAAGTGAAGAGATTTCTTCTTTTTTATTAGCAAGGAAGTTGGAAAAGAAAATTATGGAACCTATTTTTATGGCATCTGAAGGCATGAAGGTTGTAAAGCCTAAATCTATCCATCTCCTTGCTCCTTTAATTTCCCTACCTAAGGGAGTAAAGATCAAGGCCCCTAAAAATAGGGAGAATATAAAAATCAATAGAGAGTATTTCTTCCAGATTTTATAGTCTATGTTCATACAAATTAGGAGGCCTGTAAGACCAACTGAAGCAGATATAATTTGCTTTTTCAAAAAATGGTAACCGTTTCCATAATCTTGCATGGCTTCAGGCCAGCTAGCACTAAAAACCATAATGATGCCAATGAAGACAAGGAATAAGGTTGACAAAAGTAAGGTGAAATCAACTGCTTTTTTTCTTTGAAGAGTCTTTTTCTTTGACATATTACTCCACCTCTAAATTATAAACAGCGTTTTTAAAATCCTTACCTCTTTCCTCGAAACTATTGTACATATCCCAGGAAGCACACGCAGGAGATAGTAACACATTATCCTTTTCCTTTCCTAACTTATAAGCTAAATTTACAGCTTCCTTCATATTGTCTACTAGATGTACATTTATAAAATTTAACTTTAAGGCAGTTTCCTTGATTTTTTCCTTTGTTTCTCCCATAAGAATTAGGTCTTTAACTTTTCCATTAAAGGATTTGATCAAATCATCAAAGTCTGAACCCTTATCATAGCCACCTGCTATTAGGATTATGGGTCCATTAAGGGCCTCTATTGCCTTTATGGTAGAGTCTGGATTAGTTCCCTTGGAATCATTATAAAAGGCAATACCTCTTATTTCCTTAACATATTCAATCCTATGTTCTACTCCAGGAAACTCCTTCAAGACTTCTCTAATACTGCTTAAATCTACTCCCATAGCATAGGCTATAGCAACGCTGGCTAAAGCATTTTCCAGATTATGCTTTCCTAATATCTTTAGTTCACCAGTAGGAATTACTCTTTCATTAATATTTTCATCCTTTATAACTATATAATCTCCTTCTACAAATACTCCCTTATCTAATACACTATTAGCACTAAACCAGATAAGCTTTGAATCAATTTCTTCCTCAAATTGTCTTAGGAAAGTATCTTCAAAGTTGAGTACTGTATAATCATTTTTACCTTGGTTTTTGAATACTTTTTTCTTAGCCCCTATATAATTGTCCAATGTACTATGCCAGTCTAAATGGTCAGGGGTAATATTGGTTATTAAGCTTACCCTAGGTTTAAAATGTATTGTATCCTCCAATTGAAAACTACTTGCTTCAACGACAAAGACATCTTCCTTTTCAGCATTTATCATATCTGCAAGAATACCCACACCTATGTTTCCTGCTAGGTAAGTCTTATATTTTGCCTTCTTAAATATCTCTCCCACTAAGGCAGTAGTGGTAGTCTTACCATTGGTACCCGTTATAGCAATTATATTATCTGTTGGTGAGATTCTATAGGCCAATTCTATATCTGTTATTACCTCTATGTTTCTGTTTCTGGCATTAAGAATAATTGGATTAGTAGGCATAATTCCAGGGCTTTTTATTATTAAATCAATATCTTCCAATGGGATATCAATTGTATTCAAGTATTTTTCAACAAATATGCCATCTATTTTTTGAAAGAAGTCTTCCAATTCCTCTTCTTTTTTTGAATCAGATACTATTATTTGGGCATTTAACTTGTGAAGTGCCTTTACTGTAGATAGGCCTGTTATGCCCAGTCCTAAAACTAATACTCTAGAATTTGATAAATCCATATAATCAACTCTCTTTCTAATAAGGTACACTAACTATCCCAATTAAGCATAATATAACTGTTACAATCCAAAATACAGCTACTACTTTAGTTTCCTTCCAACCTTTTTGCTCATAGTGATGATGGAGTGGACTCATAAGGAAAACCCTTTTTCCAGTTAGTTTATAAGAAGTTACTTGAATAATAACCGATAGGGCTTCTGCAAAGTATATACCTCCCACTATTGGTATTATCAAAGGCAGATTCAAAAGTATTGCTATGGCAGAGACTGCTCCACCTAAGGCCATAGACCCTGTATCTCCCATAAAGACTTTTGCAGGATAGGCATTGTGGATTAAAAAGCCTAAACAAGCTCCTGCCAAGGTAGTGGAGAATATGGATATGCTTTCCATACCATAGTTTAATGCAACCAATCCAAAGAAGGACAGGATAATTAAAGTAACTCCTGATGCTAACCCATCTAGACCATCGGTTAAATTTACACTATTAACAGTTGCCACAACTACAAAGGTAATGAATGGAATGTATAAGGGGCCTAGGTCTAAGTATTGGTCTCTCAAAAAGGGTACTATTAGTTTAGTTCCTAGTACAGAAGTAGATGATTGATATATTGCCAAAATAACAGCCAGTATAATTTGACCAATCAATTTTTGGTATGCCCTTAATCCCAAAGACCTTTTCTTAACTACCTTTATATAATCGTCTATGAATCCGATTAAACCGAATCCAAAAGTAGATAATAGTAATACATACATATCACGATTTAATACACCGGATGTTACAATTGTAATGACTAAGGCTATTAGTATTAAAATCCCACCCATAGTAGGAGTTCCAGATTTTTTTAAGTGGGTTTGAGGGCCATCATCTCTTACATTTTGACCGATTTTTAGCTTCCTTAATAAGGGTATCATAATTGGCCCAAGGATAAGGGTTATTAAAAAGGATATTAAAATATTTCTTACTATATCTATATATTCAATCATAATTTTCTCCTCTCAAGTATCTAATCTATTATTTTTTGTTATTTAGATAATCTAGTACAATTTGCCTTTCATCAAAAGGTAAGGTCTTTCCATTGATTATGGTATAGGTTTCATGGCCTTTCCCTGCCAATAATATTATATCTTTAGGCTTAGCATTATCTAAAGCGTATTTAATAGCTTCCTCCCTATCTATTATCTTAACAAATTTTCCTCCTGTTTTTCTTGTACCAACCAAGACATCATCTATAATTGATTCTGGGTCTTCAAATCTTGGGTTATCTGATGTGACTATGGACAAGTCAGCATATTTGCCAACTGTTTCCCCCATTTCAGGTCTTTTAGTCCTATCCCTATTGCCTCCAGCTCCAAAAACTACGATTATTCTTCCTTCTGCAAACTTTTCAATAACTTTTAGCACTTTTTCAAGTCCATCTGCCGTATGGGCAAAATCTATTATAACAGTATAATCTGTATTGGTGGGAACTACTTCAAATCTTCCTTTTATTCCTTCTAAGGATTCTAAGCCCTTTTTAATAGTGTCTAGGTCTATACCATAGGCATAGGCACAGGCTGCTGCAGCTAAACTGTTATATACGCTAAATTCACCTGGAATATTTAATTTTATCTCTATCTTACCTTGAGGCGTGTTTAAGTTAAACTTTACTTTTGATAAGCTAAATTCAACATCTGTTGCAAAAATGTCTGCCTTATTTCTTATACCATAGGTCAATAAGGGAATTTGCTCCCCTATTAAGTCTATTATTTTCCTTCCGTAATTATCATCAATATTTATAATATTGTATTTCTTAGTTTTGCTAAAAAGTTTTAATTTGCTGTGAAAATATTTGTCCATGGTTTCATGATAGTCTAAGTGGTCCTTGCTCAAATTAGTGAATATACCAACATGAAAACCCATATAGTTTACCCTTTTTAATTCTAAGGCATGGGAAGATACTTCCATGATACAAGTATCAATGCTTTTATCAACCATTTCCTTCAGTAGCTTATGGATAATTAAGGCATTAGGCGTAGTGTTGGTAATATCGGATTTTTCATCTCCAATTATGGCTCCAATGGTGCCTATAATACCTACTTTTTTATTATATTCTTCAAAAATACTTTTAATGAAATATGTAATTGAAGTTTTTCCATTGGTGCCTGTTATCCCTATTAATTCCAATTGCTCCCAGGGTCTATTATTGAAAATACTTGAAAACCTTGCCAAGGCATCTACTGAATCCTCAACCTTAATTACTGTAATATCTTCTTTTATATCTAAGTCTCTATCTATAACTACTGCAATAGCACCATTTTCAATAGCTTTGTCAATATAATCGTGACCATCTACTGTAAAGCCTCTTTCTGCAATAAAAAGGTCTCCCCTTTCTATTTTGCGGGAATCATTATTTATACCTGTTATGTCTATGTCTAGACTACCCTTTAGTAAAGTATATTGGTAGTCCTTAA
The DNA here is from genome assembly GCA_012728125.1 of Tissierellia bacterium. Lineage (GTDB taxonomy): Bacteria > Bacillota > Clostridia > Tissierellales > Tissierellaceae > JAAYFT01. Next base: position 33,637 of record JAAYFT010000139.1, read on the forward strand.
CTATATCTTTTAAGTTCATAGTCCCACCTGCCTTCTATCCTTTATAAAGATTAACTAAAAGGCAACTTACTTAAGTTGCCTCTAATATCTTACTCCTATGTCCCTTCAAATTCAACTACTATTTTGCTATTTATATCTAATACTTCACCAGGAGCAGGGCTTTGTGACTTAACCTTACCTTCTCCCTTAAGTTCATAATTTATATTAAGATCATTTAATATCTCTATTACTTCTGATTTATCCTTTCCGAATAAATTTGGCATTATTATAGTTTCACCTTCTTTAATATTCAAATATAGGTCAACTATAGATCCTTTTTGTACCTCCGTACCTGGCAATGGGAATTGGTCTAGGATTACTGAATCAGAAGTTAAGTTTAAGTATTCAGTAGTATATCTTAATCCCATTTCAGTTAAAGCTTTTCCACCTTCTCCTATTTTCATATTTGTAACATCAGGTACTATAACTTTTTCTGTCATCATTTCCTGCTCTTCATCTGTGAATACAGGTGTTACTTCAAGATAATTAAGAGTTTCCTCTAAGACATCCCTTGCCACAGGTGCAGCTATGGTACCACCATAATACTGGCCTGCACTTGGCTCATCTATTACAACTAGTAAGACTATTTTGGGATCATCTACTGGAGCTACTGCCACAAAAGAAGCTATGTATTTTCCTTGTGCATATTTACCATCTATTATTTTTTGAGCTGTTCCTGTCTTTCCACCAACCCTCATGCCTGGAATATATGCCTTAGTTCCTGTACCATCTCTAACTACATGTTCTAACATATGTAGCATGGTTTCCGATGTTGATGGTGACAAGACTTTTCTTTTTACAACAGGTTCAAAGCTCTTAACAATATTGCCTTCTTCATCGATTAATTCCTTTACAAGCCTTGGTTCCATTAGATTTCCACCATTGGCAATGGCAGCTACAGCATTAACTAATTGCAAAGGGGTAACTGCTATACCATGGCCATAGGACATGGTGGCTAAGTTGACTTCCCTAATAGTATCTGCACTTGCAGGTACTAAGCCGCTTTGTTCACCGTTTAAGTCTATTCCTGTAGTTTCACCGAATCCAAAGGCCTTTATGTATTTTAACAATAAATCTTTACCAACTTGCCTTCCTAAATTTACGAATACAATATTGCAGCTATTGTTCATACCCTCTATTAAGGTTTGAGGTCCATGGGGGTTATACCATCGAGAACATCTTAGAACTACCCCTTTTATATCCCTTATAAAACCATCACAATAATAGTGAGAATCAGGTTTAGCAATGTTCTCCTCCAAAGCTGCTGCTGCAGTGATTATTTTAAATGTAGACCCTGGCTCATATACATCGCTAATTGCAGTATTTCTCCACATTTCATACCATTTTTCCAAAAGTTCATCTTGGGACAGGTTCTCCCAGCTCTTTTTAAGTTCTTCGTCTAAGGGAACCCTTGGATTATTTGGATCATAGTCTGGTTTGTTGGCTAAGGCCAAAATATCTCCAGTATGGGGTTCCATTGCTATTATGGTAACATTTTTTGCCTTATTGACGATTAAAGCCTCTTCAGCTGCTTTTTCTACGAAATGTTGTATAGTCTCATCTATGGTAGTTACAATAGATACTCCATCTGAAGCTTCATATATTTTTTCATCATCGAAGGGTAGTTGTCTACTGGCAGCGTCAGTGGTTTTTATCCACCTGCCAGGAACACCAGTTAAATATTCGTCATAAATATTTTCAAGCCCCTCTAATCCATTATTGTCAATATTTGTAAAACCTAAAACATGAGATGCAAAATTTCCATAGGGGTAATACCTTTTATTGTCATCGACGATCTCTATGCCCGGTAATTTTAACTTTCTAAGCTCTTGAGCCTCTTCATTGCTTATCCATTGTTTAATCTTTTCAGTTCCTACTCTTTTAGTTATTTTCTCATAAACATACTCTTCATCTAAATTTAAAACCCTAGCTACTTCCTTTGCGGTTTTTTCCGGGTCCTTAATATCAGGTGGACTTGCCCATACAGTGGAAGCACTTATACTTAAGGCTAATTTTTTTCCATTTCTATCATAAATTATACCTCTTTTTGATTTAATTGTAATACCTTTGGTCCACTGTTCTAAGGCTCCCTTCTTTAGTTCTTCTCCTCTAACTATTTGCAAAAACCCCAACCTTCCAATAAGTAGAATGAATAAAGCCATGACAGAAATAAAGGTGAAAATAAGTCTCCTTTTAGATGAATAGCTGGGTTTATTCAAAATAAATACCCCCTAAAATAAATTTGATACAAAGCTTAATATCTTGCTTAATCTTCCTCCTAATGTGATTTTTTCTTCATCTTCTATTGTATTATGGTTAACAGTAATATATACTATTTGATCTTCAGTTGGATAAGTCATCCCTAGTTTAGTGATGGCATCTTCCTCTATTTTAGCTGATGACTTAATCCCTTCTAAATCAGCAATTAAATTCATCTTTATTTTTTCTAACTCTACTTTTTCTCTTTCTAGTTTAGTCAGTTCCTGCCTAATAGATGTAATATTGGCATAGCGAGATAGAATTAACAAAGAAATACCCAATAAAACAAATGGTATAGTCAATGCAAATAGTTTCAATATACTATTATTATTTTTCTTTTTTCTTACAGGCTTTTTTCTATGTTTCTTCTTAACTTCAATTGTTTCTTCAGGGTAATAACTAAATTCTCTTGCTAACAATTTATTCTCCCCCTTTAACATTTAGAACATCAAGTTTCTCTCCAATCCTAAGCTTTGCAGACCTGGATCTAGGGTTTGAATTAACTTCTTCTTCACTGGGTATAATAGGTTTTCTAGTAATGATCTCTATTTCCTTAACTTTATCACATATGCATTGAGGCAATTGTGGTGGACATACACAATCCTTGTTTAATTCTTTAAAGCTTTCCTTTACTATCCTATCCTCTAGTGAATGAAAAGTAATGATTACAAGCCTACCCCCAGGATTTAAAACTTCAACCATTTTGGGAATTGATTCCTTTAAAACTTCTAATTCCCTGTTTACTTCAATCCGTATTCCCTGAAAAGTTTTCTTAGCTGGATGGTGCCCATCTTTTCTAGCATTTTTAGGTATGGCTTTTTTAATTACACTTACTAATTCCAATGTGGTGTCTATTGGCTTTTTTTTTCTTTCCTCTACTATAAATTTGGCTATCCTTTTAGCCCATCTTTCTTCCCCATAATCCCATATTATTCTCTCTAGGTCTTTTTCAGTATACTTGTTTACCACATCCCAGGCTGAAAAGTCCTTAGTCTCGTCCATTCTCATATCTAAGGGTGCGTCCTTATTATGAGAAAAACCTCTACTTTCTTCATCTAATTGATGAGATGAAACACCTAGGTCTAGTAGTATACCGTCCACTTTATCTATTCCTATTTCATCAAGTATCAGATCTAAATTTCTATAATTATTGTGAACAAAGATTACCTTGTCCTCGTATTCTTTTAGCACTTGCCTAGCTTTTTTTAATGCATTTAAGTCTTGATCAATGCCTATTAATTTGCCGCCTTCTAGTCTTTTAACTATTTCCTTTGAATGGCCTCCTCCCCCCAAGGTACCATCAACATATATTCCATTAGGTTTTATCTTTAGTCCTTCAATACATTCCTTTAAAAGGACTGGTACGTGTTTAAATTCCATCCTTATACCCCCAACTATATGCCTAACTCAGCCATTTTTTCTGCAATACTATCATAGCTTAAGCTATCATCGTTATTATAGCTATCCCATTCTTCTTTACTCCATATCTCAATTCTTGTGGATACTCCTATTATGACTACTTCTTTTTCCAATTTTGAGTGTTCCCTTAAATTAGGTGGAATAAGAACTCTTCCCTGTTTATCTAATTCACATTCACTGGCTCCTGAAAAGAAGAACCTAACAAAAGCTCTTGCATCACGATTGGTAAGTGGTAGTTGTTTTAGCTTTTCTTCTAAAATAGACCATTCAGTTTTTGGATAAACGAATAGGCAGTTATCCAAACCTTTGGTCATCACAAATTCTTCCCCCAATTCAGTCCTAAATTTTGAAGGAATTATTATTCTTCCCTTATTGTCCAAGGTGTGTTGATATTCACCAATAAACATAGGAATCACTCACTTTATTATATTTACTACCACTTCTCTCCACTTTCTACCACTATATCTATTATTCTACACTAAAATCATAATTCCTACCACCCTTTTTTAAAAAAATAATTTTAGGACTTTAGTCATATATTGACAAAAAGTGCTTGTCAGTTCAAAATTTAGACAAAAAAACTGCTGATAAATTGAATTTACCAGCAGTTTTTAGACTTTTTTTATGCTTTTTTTCTATTTCTATAAAAAATTATTAAAGGTATTATAAAACCTATAACACTTACAATTTGAGCTACTCTAAACTGTCCCCACATTAAACTATCTGTTCTTAAGCCTTCAATAAAGAACCTAATGAAGGAATATAGGGAAAGATATAGTAAGAATACTTCTCCCTCTTTCTTCTTCTTATTTTTCCTATACCAGATAAGAAATAGAAAAACAAGGAAATTCCATAGGGATTCATAGAGAAAAGTAGGATGAACTTTTACTCCATTTACCATAATCCCCCATGGTAGATCTGTAGGACCGCCGTAGGCTTCTTGGTTAATGTAATTTCCCCACCTGCCTATGGCTTGAGCCAATATTAAACTTGGAGCACATATATCTGCTAAGGTCCAAAAATTCACTTTTTTAATTCTAGTAAATATTACGGCTACTATTATGGCCATAATAATAGCCCCATGGATTGCTAAACCTCCATGCCTAATATTTAATACCTCTAAGGGATTATCCTTGTACATATCCCAGCTAAATATGACATAATACAACCTGGCACCTATTACAGCCAAGGGAATTTCCCAAATCAGCAAGTCTAATATCAAATCCTCATTAAAACCAACTCTTTTTGCTTCCCTAAGACCTAAGATAGTACCTATCAAAACACCTGAAGCAATTAATATACCGTACCATCTAATTTCTAGGCCAAATAATTCAAATGCAACTGGGTCCATAACCAAACCGCCTTTCAGAATATTTCACTGAAATAGTATAACATAGTTTGTTTAATTTTTCCATCTATTCAAGTGGATTTATTATGGATAGGACTACATTTTCTTCAGTGAAATGCTTGTTAAACCTTTCTATTATATCTTTATATTCTATCGACTCTAATATAGTTAAATAGTCAATTAATAGGAAATCGCTAAAGTATAAGTCGATGAAATTGTTACCTATGAATTCAATGGAGTTTAAGCCCATTAAGAATTCACCTATGGCCTTATTCTTAATTCGATTAAAATCCTCTTCTAAAAGTAACTTTTCACTTGGTTCCTTTATTAACCGTAATATTCTTTCGTAAACCTTTTTTGGTTCCTTAGATTCACCAACTATTAATGAATGGCCGTAGGATTCCTTACCAGTATAGAAACCACCAAAACTACTGTTGATCAAACCTTCCTCATACAGATCATTATAGAAAGTAGAGCTTGAACCAAAAAGGGCATCCAATATTATGTTAGTTACTAAATCCTTCTTAATTAACTTCTCTCCCTTAAATCCAGTATCTAAATCCTTAAAACCTATATAAAAGATTGGAGCGGAAGTCATCATATTTTCCTCTATAAGTTGAGTATTGATTTTTTTATCTTCAATAGGAAAAATTCTCTTTATTTCTTCAACTTTGTCATAATTATTTTTTTGAGATTTAGCTACTACTTTTAATATTTCATCAAAGGAAAGGTCTCCTATTACAAATAAAACCATATTTGTAGGATTGTAAAATGTGTTGTAACACTTATATAAGAGTTCCTTATTTATCTTTTGTATACTTTCTATGGTACCTGCTATATCTATCTTAACAGGATGCTCATTATACATGGCTTTCAAACAGTTAAAGTATACCCTCCATCCTGGATTATCCATATACATATTTATTTCTTGGGCAATAATTCCCTTTTCCTTTTCTACATTTTCATCTGTAATATAAGGGTTTTGAACAAATTCTATGAGCAAGCTTAAACTTTCATAGAAATTATCAGTAGAAGAAAACAAGTAGGCTGTCTGGTTAAAATTGGTATATGCATTTACATTTGCCCCTAATTTAGAAAACTTATCGAACAGATTATTATCTGGACTTTCAAATAGTTTATGTTCTAAAAAATGGGCAATTCCTTCTGGAACTTCTAAGGGGTCTTTTTCTCCTATAGGTACAAAAACATTATCTATACTGCCATAATCAGTAGCAAATATTGCATATTGCTTTGTATAGCCTTCCTTTGGTATGAAGAAAACCTTTAAACCAGATTCCATTTTTTTATAAAAGAGTTTTTCCTTAAGTTTTTCACTTTCGTAAATCTTTATATCCAAAGCTAATGCCTCCATTCTCTATATTAATTTATATTCATTGCCTTTTTATTTCTCATAAAATATATGGTGTCCAAGGTCAACTTAGACATGGCTTCTACTATTTCTTCTTTAGTTACCCTATCTATGTCTTCTATGATCTCCTCTAAGGAACGATTATCATTAGACAGGATTTGACTAAAGAAATACTCTGATATAAGAAAGATGCTATCTTTAATAGACTTAGTAGATGATATTAAAGATTTCTTTGATATTTCAATATCATCTGTTGTGAAGTTTCCTTTTTGTATTTCTTCGATTTGCTCCTTTATTATATCTATGGTTTTTTCAAAGTTCGCAAATTCTATTCCTCCATCTACTAGCATAATAGACTTATATTTAAAGATAGTAGAGGTGACATAATAGGCTAAGCTTTCTTTTTCCCGAACGTTCTTAAATAGCTTTGAATTAGGCCCACCACCTAATATGTCGCTTCCTATTAATAGGCCATTATATAGCCTATCTTCGTATGGGATTCCTGTTCTATAACCTAGGACCAATTTACCTTGATTCACGTCTAAGTCGTCATATACCATGTTCTTAGTCTTAGACCCAGCCATTATTTGTTCCCTAGGTATAGTTATTGTTTCCTCCCTTTCAATGTTGGCCATCTCTTTCATATGGTCAACCATCTTGTCATCATAATCACCTACAAAGAATATTTCAATAGGACTTGTTTTTATTATATTATTGTAATGGTTATATAATATACTTTCATCTATACCTGGCAGGTCTTCTATATTCCCTAGGGGATATATGCTAAATCTTTCGTTTTTACACATTTCCTCTATACACCTATCTAAGGCATAGGATCTCTTATCGTTAATCCTGCTTTCTATCCTACGTTTTAAGTTTTCCTTCTCCTGGTCTACATAGGATTTCTTAAAATATCCATCTTCTAGCAGTGGATTAAAAATAATGGATTTCAATAAATTGAATACATCACTAATATATTCCTTATTACCTACATAGTCTCCGTTTACTGTTTCAACTGTAAAGCGAAGTACATGTTTTTCTCCTCTTTTATTTATGGCTACACTTAGATCTGCTCCATAGTTTTCTTCTAATTTCTTTTGTATTTCTAAATTTGTTTTATATTCATCTGTACCTCTTTTCAAAACTAAAGGGAGTAAAGCATTTTTAGTAACTTCCTCCTTTGTCAAAGGTCTTAAAAAGTAAAAGCTTAGTAAATTTGATTTAAATTTATCTGTTTTTACTAGATTTAAATTTATCCCATTCCCAATCTTGATTCTTTCAGACTTCAAGTTCAAAACCATTCCTCCCTATTACTATATTAATTTTACTATACCCAAATTCACTTATGTTACTTATAATATTATTATGACAAAAGCAAAAAATTCAAAAAACCCATTCAAAAGAATGGGCTCAATTACTTTTACTTGCTTTTTTCGATTAGCCTGCTGATTTCATTTACATATTTATCATAGGAAGTACCATTCATTAAATCTGTTATAATCTCCACTATTTGAAAAAATGTTTTTTCATCGTTTGAAATAATGACTTCCTTTATTTCACTATCACTTTCTAATACAGTATCCTTTATTAAATTCTTAGTGTCATCATCAAATTCCATATCATAGGCCATTATAACGGAAACAAGTGCTGTATCATTTAAAATAATTGTAGCAGCATCATCTATACCAAATAGCTCCACTACATGGTCTGATAAGGTTTCTGACCTGTCGATTATAACCTTATCTTCAACAGATACTTCTACACTGGTATTGTCCGGTTCCTCTACCATGGGAATTTCATTCTGCTTAGATGTGCAACCCATCTGCAATACTAGAAGTAAAGCTACTATAAGTAATAAATATCTTTTCAAAATATCCCTCCTCTTATTATAGTTTTACAAAATTTCTAAAATTTATAACAAGAAGAGGGAAAATTTATTATAATTCTTGAGCTATTTTTACTCCAGAGCTGGCGCCTAATCTAGTAGCTCCTGCTTCAACCATCCTTCTTGCAGTTTCTAAGTCCCTAATGCCACCTGATGCCTTTATGCCCATTTCATTACCAACTACTGACTTCATCAGTTTAACATCTTCTACTGTTGCACCTCCAGTGGAAAAACCAGTGGAAGTCTTTACAAAATCCGCACCGACTTCTAAGGACAACTCACAAGCCTTTTTCTTCTCATCTTCTGTCAGCAGGCAGGTTTCAATAATTACCTTAACTATTGCTTTTCCTTTTGCAGCCTCCACAACAGATCTTATATCTTCTTTTACTAGGTCATAGTCCTTGTTTTTTAAGGCTCCAATATTTATTACCATATCTATTTCGTCTGCCCCATTTTTAATGGCATCTAAGGTTTCAAAGGCCTTTACTTCCTTTGTACTGGCTCCTAAAGGAAATCCAATAACTGTAGCTACTTTAATATCAGTATCTTTTAATAGGTCCTTGGCCAATTTTACAAAGTATGGGTTTACACATACGGCACAGAAATTGTATTCAATTGCTTCTTTACATAGATTCTCTATCATGGAATCTGTAGCATCTGGTTTCAACAAGGTATGGTCTATAATTCCTAAAATATCTTTCATAATAATCACCTAAATTATTTTATTAATTCAACTAAATCGCCGTTTTTCACTCCTGCTGCATTACCTTCTTCAATGTCTACATGCATTTCTAGTTGAAAACTATCTGATACTCTAACTAATACATTGTTAAATATTAGTCCCCTATCTCCGTCTACCTTTATGCTTACTATATCCTTATCCTTTACGCCAAATTCTTCAGCATCTTTAGTATGCATATGAATATGTCTTGCAGCAACTATTAAACCTTCTTCTAATTCAACTTCTCCCTTTGGTCCTACTAATTTAGCACCAGGAGTTCCCTTTATATCTCCAGAATTTCTGATTACAGGTTTTACACCTAGGGTAAAGGCATCTGCAACTGATAATTCAAATTGTGTGCTTGATCTAACAGGACCTAGTATTCTAACGCCCTTAATTGTATTTTTTGGTCCTACTACATCTACCTTTTCCTCACAGGCATATTGTCCCGGTTGAGATAAGTCTCTTAGTTTTGTTAATTCATATCCTTCACCAAATAATATATCCAAATGTTCTTGACTTAAATGGATATGTCTATTTGATAATGCTATAGGTAATTGTTTTTTCATATCTAAAACCCCCATTGTTTTATATTATCAATATAATTATAAAGCTTTGTCCATGAAAAATCAAAAAATATTCTTAGATTGTAAAAATAATATCATAGAAATCAGGATATGAAATATTTACCCAATGGCTATCTATAACCTCACTTTCACCTTCTATGGCCAAAGCTGCTATAGATAAGGCCATGGCAATTCTGTGGTCCTTATGAGCATTTACTTTTGCTGGAGTAAGTTTATTTCCACCTTTTATTATCAATCCATCTGGTAAGGGGCTTATGTCTACTGACATCTTACTTAACTCTTTTGCAATGGCCTCTATCCTATTGCTCTCTTTAAACTTTAATTCTTCTGCCCCCCTAATTGTAGTAGTACCTTCAGCAAAGGCTGCAGCGACAGCCAAGATTGGTATTTCATCTATTAGTCTACCTATTAGACCTTCATCTACACTTATTCCCTTCAAAGGGGCATAGGAAACATAAATGTCTCCAATGGGTTCATTATTTACTATCCGGACGTTTTTGACCTCTATATTGGCCCCCATTTCCTTCAATACATCAATGATACCAGTCCTTGTAGGGTTGACTCCTATATCTTTTAAAACTATACTGGAATCCTTAATTATGCTAGCTGCAACTATGAAGTAGGCAGCAGAGGAAATATCTCCTGGAATATAGACTTGCCTACCAATAAAATCCTTTTCCCTAAAGTAATCCAACATTCTTTCAGTATGGTCCCTAGTTACTTTTTTCTCAATTATTTTAGATTCTCCCTGGCTATATATAGAAGCCAGTAGTATTGCTGATTTAACTTGGGCACTGGCTACAGGTAGTTCATAAGTAATCCCATTAAGCTTTTCACTTGGCTCTATTTCAAGTGGTGGATACTTATTATGGGCTCCTTTAATATTTCCACCCATTTTGGTTAAAGGTATAATAATCCTATCCATGGGCCTTTTGCTCAAAGAACTGTCACCTATTAAGGTGGATGAAAAGTTTTGGCCTACTAAAAGTCCAGCCAACAACCTCATTGTAGTACCTGAGTTTCCACAATCTAAGGGTTTTTTTGGCTCCCTTAGACCATTTAAACCCTTTCCCTTTATATTAACCCTATTATTCTCCTCATCTATATCAAATTCAATACCCATATCCTTAAAGCATTGAATAGTCTTCAAGGTATCATCAGACAGTAGGATATTGTCAATTTTGGTTTCACCTTGGCTTATGGCACCGAAGATAATAGACCTGTGGGAAATAGACTTGTCTCCTGGTACTTTTATCTCACCTGTTAATTTTTTTATTCCCTTAAGCTTCATATTGAGATTTCACTCCTTAATCTAGGTAAATGAATGCCTCTTTTATTAAAGTTTCCTCCACATCAAAGAATATTTCAACTTCTCCCTTGCCTACAGGTAGAATAAAGGCAATTTTACCATCCCTGTTTTTCTTATCATTTTTCATGATTTGTATAATTGTGTTTAATTCTTCATCACTAAACTCATATGGTTCTACCAAATTAGTTAAGGTATTTCTTATTTCTTCATAGTAATTATAGTCTATAAGCCCTTTTTTATAGGCAATATTAGCCTCAATTAACATACCTAGTATAACAGCTTCTCCATGATAGTATCTCTCATAGTTAAAAAAGGACTCCATACCATGTCCAATAGTATGGCCGAAATTAAGTTTTTGTCTTAAGTTTAAATCAAACTTATCCTTTTTAACTATGGAGGCTTTTATCTCCACTGATCTTTCAACTATAAATGAAAGTATTTCTTCAGATTTTCCATAAATCTTTTTAATGTTTTCCTGAACATATTTAAAAAAACTATAATCTTCTATTATCCCATACTTTATAACTTCTCCTAAACCAGAGCTTATATCCCTTTCAGATAAGGTCTTTAGAAACCTAATGTCTATTAAGGTCTCAAGTGGAAAATGAAAGGCCCCTATTATATTTTTATAGCCTCCATGGTCTATACCAGTCTTGCCACCTATGCTGCTATCTACTTGGGCAAGTAAGCTAGTAGGAATTTGTACATAATTAATTCCCCTTTTATATGTGGCAGCAGCAAAACCTGCCATATCTCCTACCATTCCGCCACCTAGGGATAGGATAAGGCCATCTCTTTCTATATTTTTACCTATTAGGTAATCATATATTTTTCCTATCTCACTTAAATTCTTGTTTTTTTCCCCTGGTTTAATTAAGTAGATATTATCCTTCCCATTTAATAAACTATCTATATTTTCCTTATACAAGCTGTAAATATTTTCATCGGTTATTAAAAGATAATTATCTCCTTCTGTGTAAAATTTTAACTGACCCCATATATCATCCACTATCCTATATTTCATTTCCTACCTCTTTTCTAAATATTTTAAGTAATTATTATAGTTGAGTATGGTCTCCTCCATAAAGTCTCCACCAAATTTTCTAAGGATTTCATCTGCAACAATATAGGCCACCATATTCTCTGCAACTATACTGGCGGAAGGTACAGCACAGACATCAGATCTTTCGAATTGGGCCAAGGTTTTTTCCTTAGTAACCATGTCTACAGTTTCTAAAGGTTTTCTAAGTGTGGGTATAGGCTTCATTGTGGCCCTCAAAACTATATCTTCCCCATTTGATATGCCAGCTTCTATGCCCCCAGCATGATTTGTTTTTCGCTCATATTTAGTAGTATATACTATCTCATCTTGGAAGCTGGAACCTTTTACTTCAGCAGCCATAGTTCCAAGGCCAATTTCCACTGCCTTTATTCCCTGTATCCCCATTAAGGCAGCAGCTAGTCTTCCATCTAGTTTTCTTTCCCAGTTTATATGGCTACCTAGACCAACAGGTATGTTTCTCCCTATAATTTCAATGGTACCACCTAAACTATTGCCTTCCTCTTTAGCTTCTTCAATTTTATCAATCATTTTCTTCTCCGATTCCTTGTGAACTACCCTAATACTCGAATTGTCTGCTTGGTTTAAGTCCTCTAGCTTAAGTCCATTATAATAGTTGATTGCCCCTTCTACTCCTCCAATATTTATTACATGGCTATAGATGCCAATATTAAATTCCCTTAGAAGGAGCTTGCAAATACTGCCTAAGGCTACCCTCATGGCAGTTTCCCTGGCAGATGCCCTTTCCAATATGTTGCGTCCACCTTTTTGATTATATTTTAATGCACCAACTAAATCACCATGGCCAGGTCTAGGCTTTGTAATTTCTACTAATTCAATATTTGTACCCCTATTCTCTATTGAAATAGATATGGGACTGCCTGTTGTTAGATTGTTGTTTACTCCAGATAATATCATTACTTCATCATTTTCGATTTTCATCCTATGGGACCTACCAAACCCCATTTGTCTCCTTTTTAACTCTTTGTTTATGTAGTCTATATCTAGGTATAGATTAGCTGGTATGCCCTCTATTATGCCTATTAGCTTGTTTCCATGAGATTCTCCCGCAGTTAAAAATCTAATCATATTTACCTCCTAAAAAAGGACTTCTACCTTTGAATGTAGAAGTCCTTTATGTTTTGAATATTCTTACCTATTGCATATAACTCTTCTTTGATTTCTGGTCTCATATATACAGGTATTTCATCTGTATTGGATACAAAATAATTACCCTTATAAGTTGCGTTTATAGATTTAAAGAAGAAATCTATTACTGGTATTGAACCATTAAACTGTTCAAAGGTATAGGGTGCTCCTCCAACTGCCAAAAATATGCCAATTCGGTCTTCAGTATTTCTATATTTTTTACCTAATTTGTATTTTAAAGACCAGTATCTTTGACACCTATCTACCATATTTTTAGTCAATCCATTGATTGAATTAAAGTAGATTGGAGCAGCCAAAATTATTATATCACTAGTATCAAAGCCTTCATAAATATAGGTCATATCGTCCTTTTCTACGCAGGCTTCTACATGGCCACAATAGTCACACCCAGTACAGTAATTAATTTTTTTATCGATTAAATTGATCTTCTCAATATTATATTCTTCTTTATTTAGGCCATCCAATAGGTATTCTAATAGTTTATCAGTATTCTTACCTTTTCTCGGACTACCCATTAACGCTAAAATTTTCTTCATTTGTCCCCCTATAATGCTACTCTAGTTCTTAGGACTCTAACTAGTAGAGTAATTAAATAGGTTGACAAGGGCATTTTAACCAAGTCTGATAAAAGTCTGCCTGGCAATAGTACAAAAAACCCTTTCCCATACATTAAGCTTAACCAGTAGGTATTTAAGATTAATGATATGGGGATAGTACAAGCAACTATTATGAATAGGATTCTCTTAAAAGTAAAAGGATTTCCCTTCTCTCCCCTTCTTCTCAAATACAAGCCATAGATTCCAGGTAAAATTCCCCATAACATTGAACTTAAGGTAAAGCCTGGGAAAAATGGTCCCTGTGGAAAGGCCCAAGCACCGATTAGGTCTGCCACTAAGCCTGTCAATCCACCTACAAAGGGTCCAAATAATAGGCCACTCATAATTATAGGTAGTTCTCCAAAACCTAACCTTAAGGCTGGAAGGC
>JAAYFT010000140.1 GCA_012728125.1 Tissierellia bacterium
ATATAATAATATATAAAAAAATCCCACAAAAATGTGAGATTAATTATACTTTCTTTTCTCTCCGAACAATTCGTCCTTAGTATACATACCTATCTTATATATATGGTCTGCAATTCTCTCCAAATGACTAATGATATCTATGTATATAACTCCAGCATCTATACTACATTGACCCTTATTAAGCCTGTCTAGGTGATTTTGTTGAAAACTTTCACATAATTCATCTATTTTATTTTCCAGTTTCTTAATATTAACTATGCTCTTAGGGTCTCTTTTCCTTAATGTTGAAATTGTATAATCAAGCATTTCTAATATATTCTTTTCCAGTTCCTGTAATTCCTCTATGGCCATATGTGAAAAGGGTAGTCTGCCGTCTATCTTTTTATTGGTAAGGGATACAATTTCAATTATCCTATCTCCTGACCTTTCAATATTATTTATACTGCTTATCATGGCTGGTACCATTGTAGATTGGCTTTCCGTTAACTCCCGCTTTGAAATCTCCACAATATAGGTAGTAAATTCCTTTTGCATTTCATTTATTATGTACTCATTATCAGATATGGCCGCCACCTTTTTAGGATCTTCATTATAAATCAATTCCATTACATCTTTTATCATGGTTTTAAGTATTTCCATTCCCCTAATAAGTTCATTTCTAGCAGCTTCTAAAGAAGCCACAGGCTTATCTAAAAGTAATTTGTTTAGTAGGGCTTTTCCATTTACCTTTTCTGACTTGCTCCTTACAATCTTATAGAGGAAATCGACATAGTATCTTGTAATAGGTAAAAATAATACTGCACTTAGTAGATTAAAAATAGTGTGTGAATTTGCTATGTATACAGATATATCAGGGTCAGCGTGGAAGTATTCTGTCACAAATACTACTATTTTCAAAAATAGTGGTATTACTAACCAGGTTAATAAAACACCAAATACATTATATAGGGTATGGCCCCAAGCTGTTCTTCTTGCATTGGCATTCCCTGTCAAACTAGCCATCTGAGCAGTAACACAAGTACCTATATTGTCCCCAAGCATCAAATATATGGCAGACCTTAAATCTATTAGGCCTGCTTGGCCTAAAATCATTACCAGGCCAACTGTAGCAGCACTACTGTGGACCAAGGCAGTTGCAACTATACCTAATAAAACTCCTACTATTGGAATAGAAGCATATTCAGTAAAAAAATGCCTTAAGGTTTCACTTTGTTGCAAATAGGGAATTCCACCGTTTAGGATTTTAAGACCTAAAAACATCATACCAAAGCCCATTAGGGCTTGACCTATATTTTTTATCTTTTTATTCTTAGCAATATAGTTTATTCCAAAGCCTATGCCTAGTACTGGAAGAGCGATATCAGTTAGCTTAAATTTAAAGCTAAAGGCCATAAGTTGTGCTGTTATCGTAGTTCCTATATTAGCACCGTAGATAATCCCCATGGCTTGGGAAAGATTCATTAAACCTGAATTTACAAAACCTACAGTTAAGACTGTAATAGCTGTACTGCTTTGGACAATTGCTGTAACTAAGGTTCCAACAAAAAAAGCACTCAAAGTATTGCCAGTTAAAGCTGTGAGGATTTTCTTCATTGTCTCTCCTGAGGCTTTTTCTAGCCCTTCTCCCATCATGTCAACCCCATACATTAAGAGAGCAGTTCCCCCAATAAGACCAAATATTAACTCTTCCATTTTAATACCCCCGGTATAAAATTTTAGAAATCCTCTATTAATAAATAATCCTTTCGCTTTCATTTTATCAATAAGTTAAATTAAAAACAATAATAGTTAGTTTGTTAACAAACACTGGTCAAATCCCCCTTTTTTGCATTAAAAAAAGACCTACAGAAATCTCTATAAGTCTTGAATTTACTATAACACACCCGAGAGGATTCGAACCCCCAACCCTCTGATCCGAAGTCAGATGCTCTATCCAGTTGAGCTACGGGTGCAAATAAAAAAATTGGCCTAGGCCAATTTAATATGGTGCGGGAGAGAGGACTTGAACCCCCACGTCAATGACACTAGATCCTAAGTCTAGCGCGTCTGCCAGTTCCGCCACTCCCGCATATTGTAATGGCCCAAAGGGCATTACTTATGGTGACCCATCCGCGACTCGAACGCGGGACACCCTGATTAAAAGTCAGGTGCTCTGCCGACTGAGCTAATGGGTCATATTAAATAAAATGGGGTGGATGATGGGATTCGAACCCACGACCTCCAGAGCCACAATCTGGCGCCCTAACCAACTAGGCCACACCCACCATAACTTTTCAAGCGCACCTAGGAGGATTCGAACCCCCGGCACACGGATTAGAAGTCCGTTGCTCTATCCAGCTGAGCTATAGGTGCATGTTTTTAAGCTCTTTTCATTATGCAAAGCGTATATGAAAAATAAGGGCAAAGCGGGTAAAGGGGATCGAACCCTCGCAGCTGGCTTGGGAAGCCAGTGCTCTACCACTGAGCTATACCCGCAGGATAAAATACTCAGTGACATTTTGTACGTGCTTTATTTGCTAACAATTTAAAATTATAACAGCTTCTCAAAACTTTGTCAAGGGAATTTTTTTGTTTTATTTTATTTCAATTATTTTTCCTTCTACTAAACTGTTTATAGTTAATATACCAATGGTGTTTTTCCTATTATATCCCCTTGGATAAGTTGGGCTACCTGGATTCATGATAGTAATTCCATCTACTGCTTCCACCATTGGCACATGGGTATGTCCAAACAAGACTACGTCTGCCTCTAGTTCTAATGCCTTGTAGTATAAGTTTGTAATGCCATATTTTACGTTATATCTATGTCCATGGGTTAAGAAAATCTTTTTTCCCTTAACATCTACTACTTCATCAAACTTATAACCAGTTTTTAGAAAATCTCCATTTCCTCTTACAGTTATTGTAGGAATTTCAAATATTTTACTTATTTTGATGGCATCTTCAACATAGTCTCCTAGATGAAATATCATGTCAAACTTTGCCATGTCTATCATATTTTGTACAAGATTGTTTATATTACCATGGGTATCCGATACTACTAATATCTTCATTACTATTCCTCTAATAATTGTAATATTTTTTCTCTTAAATTTTCTAAGGCTTTTGCTCTATGAGATATTTTGTTTTTTATGTTTTCCCCCAGTTCAGCAAAGGTCTGTGTATATCCATCTGGAACAAACAAAGGATCATAGCCAAATCCATTAGATCCTTTAGGTTCAAATCCAATCGTACCTCTACACTCTCCCTTTACTACTTGGATTTCCTTATCCTCAGTTATCAATGCCATTACGGTCATGAACTTGGCCTTTCTTTTCTCCAGTGGAATATCCTTTAACTCTTTTAGAAGCTTCTCTATATTTTTCTTATCATTTCCCTCTTCTCCACCATACCTTGAGGAATAAACTCCAGGCTGGCCATTTAAGGCATCTACAAACAAGCCTGAATCGTCGGCTAAGACCATATAATCTAACTTGTCAGCTAGGCCTTTAGCCTTTTTTATGCTATTTTCCTCTAAGGTACTACCATCTTCCACTATATCTAAACTACCTAGGCCTACATCTTTTTTAGATAAGACCTCTATAGGTAGGCCCTGTAAGATTTTTCTAATTTCATCTATTTTATGTTCATTACCAGTAGAAACTACAAGTTTTCTATGTTTCATCTTTTGCTCTCCTTTAAATTCCTTCTATTATATTTTAACAAAAAACATCTATTTTATCTACAAAAAATATGATTTTTTGCTCTTAGTAAATGATAAAACTAGGCCATAAAAAAATAGGCGAGTAAGCTCGCCCATTAGTTAATGCCTATATTTCATTACCTATTATTAATTATCCATTGACCTAGTATTCATTAGCGAATACTGGTATTGCTGAATTTATTACTTCTCCATCAATAAGTAGTTCTACATTGTCTATTTCCTCAAATTGACTTAAGGTCAGACCAATATTTTTAATTATGTCGCTTATGATTCCATCTTCTATATTATCAGAATAGCTATCGTAGGAAATATCTACATAGGCAGTACCATCCTTTACCTCAACCCCATGTAACATTATGCCACCTGGAATATCTGAATATAGGCCTGAATCTGTTGGTGGCCCTTCAAACAATAAGTCTAATGCAGAAAATACATTAGCTACTGGTGCCAAGGTTGGTATGGTTACTGGCACATAGTATTCATAATCTTCAGTATCCATGCTCTTGTAGTAAACAACTACCTTGGAGTTACCATCTCCAGGATTGCCTATTAAATTGATATCTTCTCTTGCTAGAGGCTTGCTAATATCATAGCCATAAGTAGTTGATGGGAGGGCCTTACCACCTACTAGGATTTGTACTTCATTAATGGTTGGGAATTCAGTTAAGGTATATACTACACCCTTAATGAAGTTTTCCTCATCCTTTTCTGATTGACTGCTTAATGCAGCTTCTGAAAAGTCTACTTTACACAAGCCAGTGTCGTTATTAACTGATATTCCTAAAATCTCTGTCCCTGCTGGTATTACTGGCAAGAGTCCAGTAGGAGCTAGGTTCTCCCTTAGTTCAGCTGAATCTATCATATTCATTAATGTTGCCCTTGCAATTCCTTCTTCCCAAGGTATTTTTCGCATAACAGGTACTAAAAACCCATCGCTGTTTTTAAAATACATCACTGTTTTTCTCATACCTTCATCGTCTTCTACCACTGTAAATTCTTCATCGGATCTAATTATTTGGATTTCATCATCTTCTGCTCCTAACCTATTATCAATCAGGTTCTTCCCCAATTTCAAAACTGCTAATCCCACGACTATTATTAGTCCAAACAAGATTATCCTTCTATTTACCATTACCAACCCTCCTAGTTTTTACTATTACATTATATTAGGAGAGTTGTCAGACTATGATTAATTTATATTTTACTTTTTTACAGATGCAAAAAATCCACCACTAATAGGATTTATACTGTTCACTGTAATAAAGGCTTTTTCGTCATATTCATATACCTTCTTCTTTAGGGTCTCTAAATCTTTCCTCTTAATTGCCACATTTAATATTTCCCTAGTTCCTTCAAGACCCTGTCCCTCAGTAACAGTGACTCCAAATCCTTTCTCTCTTAGTTCCTTAATCAATTGGTCTTTATCTGAGATCTTCAATATAATTTGTACTGCTAAATTTCCAAGGGCTATTTTATTTTCTACAGTAATACCTAAATATGTGCCGCAAGCAAACCCTAAGGCATAACTAAATAAATTCAATGGATTATCCAGATTGCTAACTACTTTACTCAATGCAGTAACATAAATGCTGATTTCAAAAAAACCAATTAAAGCAGCTTGTAGCTTTCGCCCTTGTACTACCATCAAGGTCCTTATAGTGGCAAGGGTTACGTCTATGACCCTAGCAAAGAAGATAAATAAATATCCAGAGATATATTCCACAAATTCACCTCCAAAATAATAATAAGCAAGGTTGCCCTTGCTTATTATATTAATTCATTTCTAAATAATTTTCTATACCTTTTACTATGGAATCAACAATTATATCTTGGTATTTTTCTGTAAATAAGAGTTCTTCCTCTTCTGGATTAGACATAAATCCTGTTTCTACCAATACTGCAGGCATTTTAGTTTCCCTAAGGACTACTAAATTAGGTCTTTGGATTATGCCCTTATCAACTGCTCCAGTTCCTGCAAGTAAGGCATCCATCATGGCCTTGGCAAATGGAAATTGGTCCCCTTCTTTTATACTAGATTTGGTAGCAGGGCAATATAGGACCTGTATACCCTTATGAACACTATTGATATGGGAATTTCCATGTATACTTACAAATAAATCAGCATCGCTGTCATTTGCTATTCTAGCTCTTTCGTATAAGTCTATATCCACATCTGTGTCCCTAGTCATTATGATATTATAGCCTAGGCTCTCTAGTTTATCCCTTAGTTTTAAGGAAATACTTAGGTTTAAATCCTTTTCATATCTCTTTCTAACTGAGATTGCTCCAGGCTTATTTCCACCATGGCCAGGGTCAATAACTATAGTCTTATTATATTTATCTGGGTTTATCTTTCTCTCTAAGGATAAAATGATTTCATCATCTTCTGCCTCAGAAAGCAAAGTATATTCTATAGGCCTCATAAATTTAATGGACAATTTGGTTTCTACATCATCTTTTTCCACATTTACCCTATCTATAAAGCCATCTCTTATAAGGATTGTACCTTCATTTAAATCCGTATTTTCACTTGGAATTGTTACAACTAAGTTTTTAGATGTATCGTCTAATTCCACTGTATATTCTGTATCTATAATATTGTTTATGGTAAATAGCTTTGTATCATCTTGGTCAATATAGGAAATATTGTCCCATAAAGATTCTTCTGGATAAATTATTATTTTATCTTCAAGAGTGTCAATTTTTACATTTGGGTCACTTATGCCCTCTTTTATGTCTAACACTATCCTAACTATTTGGTCTGTAGGATCATAATTATTATCTGCTAAGAATTGAGAAACCCTAATTCTTTGAATAAAGCCTAGCTCAAAGTCATAATTGTAATAAGGTTCGCCTACTAAAGTTGAGTCTAATAGGTCTATAACGAATCTTTCTGGGTTTTTCAGGCTCATAAAGTTCATCTCAGCATGGCCAGCACCATCTACTACTATGACCTGTTTCCCATTAATAATTTCCTGTGATATGGCTCCTATTTTATTGCCACCAAAGGAAATAATTAAGCCTGTCCCATCATTAGAGCTTGTTATATTATAATTTTCATACTCCTTCAAGGTAACTACAATTCTCGCAACATCTGGTTCATATGAAAACTGTGAATATTGTACCCTTTCTATTATCTCATCATCTACATCAATGGAACCAGGTCTGTCTATAGTATCAGGTAGAGATAGTCTTGCATTATCTATATCTATTACCAGCTTCTTAGAGTTTTCTAAATACATAGTAGTATATTCAAGTTTACCAGTGCTATTAACAAGAATCTTATTCTTTGTACTAGCCTTATGTATGGAAATATGGTCAATAACACTTGTTTCAACTTGCTCTTGATTAGAATTTATAAATGGTAATTGCTTTTCACTATCCCAACCTACTTCATAACCAAAGATTTCAGTTACAAATCTTAAGGGAACCATAGTCCTAGCGCTTTCATTATCAATAGAAGCTAGTCTTGGTATGGCATATTTATCTAGTAGCTTCTTTTCACCGTTGATAATGGCCACATTGCTATCTATAGTAAATCTAGCTTCCTTATCTCCGTAGGTTACGATGGCTGTATTAGTAGTCTCATCCCAGCCTACTTCTGCGCCATAGTTTTCAGCTACAAACCTAATAGGGACTAAAGTCCTATCAACATAGACAAAAGAGGGGAACTCTGTATTTATTTCTTTTCCATCCATAATAATCGGTACTTGCCTTACACTTACCTTGGTTCCGCCCATACTAACTAATATGCTACTGTCAGCAGCATGTCCAATTTGACTAAATATAAATAACATAGCAAGCATTATAAGAAAAACTCTTTTAAACTTCATGTTTTTACCCCCTTATGTCTTGTCCGAGAAACTAGTCTAAGTTATTTATATCATTTTATCAATAATTATGTCAACGGATTCCGAATTTTGTAATCATATTGTAACGGTACTGTAATATGTTTTTTTAAAAGTCTAATACTTTGTACAACTCATCACTGGTAGGGGGCTCTATTTCAACCATATTTCCATCTTTTTCCAATATTACATTAGATTCTATAATTTCTCCAATAACTGTAGAATTAATACCATTTTTATATAATTCTACAGTTATTTCACCAGCCTTTTTCTCATCTGCAATTATTAGCATAGACCCACTAGATATTAACCTATATATATCTATATCTAATAAGGCTCCAAGCTTCCTTGTAACATCTTTTACCGGTATCAGGTCTTCCTTAATCTTTATACCCTTATTAATGGCTTTAGAAGCTTCCCAAACTGCACCAAAAACTCCACCTTCTGTAATATCATGCATATATTTTACACCTATTTTCCCACAGATAATACCTTCCTTAACAACGCTAATCATATGGCCTAGGTTTTGCGCCTCTTTTAGGCCTTCTTCCCCAATCTTATCCCTTAGTTTATCTTCCAATTCTTTAGCTATTATAGATGTCCCTTCAATGCCTACATATTTTGTAACAAGAACCTTATCTCCTACCTTTATATCTTCTACACTTGGTATCTTACTCTTTTTTTGCTTTCCAATAACTGTGGTGCTTATTATTATTCTATTTACCCCATCTGTTATTTCCGTATGACCACCGATTATTTCTACATTGATTTCCTTGGCTGCCCTGGAAGCATCTATCATTATACTTTCTATTTCATCTTCTGTAGTTTCTGGTGGTGCTAGTATGGTAAGGAGTACTCCAATTGGCTCGGCTCCACTAGTAGCCACATCATTACAAGAAATATGAATTGCTAGGCTTCCCAAATCCTTTGTTGCCCCTGTAATAGGATCTGTACTCATTACACAGACATCTTCACCAAAATCCACTATGGCACTGTCTTTTCCAATGGCTGCCCCGACTAAGACTTCTTCCCTTTTAGTTTTTATATTTGAAATAACTATTTTTTCTAAAATATCATTAGGTAGTTTACCGATTTCCATGATGCTGTCCTCCTTGATATGGTAATTAGTAAATATATTGTACCATATCTATAACACTTTTTACACTCTTAGATACACTTTCAGAACACTTTAAATTTAATAATAAGAATTATTTTGGATAAACTACTTATGGGAGTAGTCAATAAATAATTTGTACAGTGGTACAAACAGAATGGGAGGGTTAACCTTGTTGATTCCATGTTCAGAAAATTGCATTCATGCAGAGGAGGGCCTATGTAATTTAAAAACAGTTACCCCTCCATCAAATACTCCAACAAAAGATTGCCCATATTTTAAAGAAAAGAAGAAAAAAAAATAGGGGTCCCATTTTGACCCCTTTATTTTTATTTAGATTCGGCTAATTCTAAATTAAGTTCTCCCTCCTGTTTTGCAACTACAGTAGTACATACAGCATCTCCTGTAACATTTATGGCAGTTCTAGCCATATCAACTAATCTATCTATACCCATAATTAAGCCTATACCTTCTATGGGCAGGCCTACAGATTGCAACACCATAGATAGCATTATGGTACCTGCTCCTGGCACTCCGGCAGTACCTATGGACGCTAGAGTAGCTGTAAGGATAACTGTTAGCATCATGCTGAAGGTTAATTCATATCCATAAACCTGTGCTATGAAGAATACTGCTATCCCTTGCATTATGGCAGTACCATCCATGTTAATAGTAGCTCCTAAGGGAATTGTAAAGGATGCAATATTCTTTGATACTCCTAGTTCCTTCTCTACGATCTCCAATGAAACTGGTACTGTGGCATTACTACTGGCAGTGGAAAAGGCAACAGACATGGCAGGTAAAAACTTCTTATAGAATTTCAACGGAGACATCTTGGTAAACCCTTTTAATAAGCCTCCATAAACCACAACGGCATGAATTATTAGGCCTACATATACTAACAGTATATATTTCATCAATGGAATCATCAATGAATATCCAACAGTTGCAAAGGTCCTTGCAATAAGGCCAAAGACTCCTATAGGAGCAAATAGCATTACTATTTCAACTAATTTCATTATAAGGTCATTTAAGCCTACAAATAGTTTTTGTATAAGTTCAGCCTTTGGTCCTAGTATGGATATACCTATACCTGTTAAAATGGCAAAGACAATGATTTGAAGCATATTGCCTCCAGCCATGGCTGCTATAGGATTAGTAGGTATCATTTCATATAAGATTTGAACAAGGGGCAGTCTAGGATTAATTGTTGGTTCAACTACCTCTATAGCTGACAGATCTACACCTACACCTGGTTTCACAAAATAACCTAATACTAAAGCCAGTATTATGGCAATGGCAGTAGTAGCCAAGTAAAATCCTATGGTCTTTACCCCTACTCTTCCAAGTTTCTTCACATCACCTATGCTAGCTGTACCATTTACCAATGAAATAAACACCAATGGAACAACTAACATCATAATTCCTCTAAGGAAAATTTGGCCTAATAATTGAAATATTCCGTTTATCAAGATAGTGTCCTTAAGTACTCCACTAGGTAAACTATAAACTATGATTCCAGTAATTAATCCAATTAATAGCCCAATAAGAACCTTAGTTGTAATACCCATTTTTTTCTTAGACATTAATATCCCCCTCTACATAAAATATCGGTAACTGTATACAGTTATAATTGTAGCTTAGGGTGAATTGTTTTTCAAGTGTGAATTATCTGAATATTTTTTAACAAAGTAATAGGTCCCATAAGGGACCTATTACATTTTACTTATTAAATCTAAGATCATTTTATTTACTAGTTGTGGATTAGCCTTCCCTTTAGAAGCCTTCATAACTTGCCCTACTAAAAATCCTAGAGCCCTATCTTTGCCATTCTTATAGTCTATAATAGATTGTTGGTTTTCACTTAGTACCCTTTCAACTATTTCCAAGATTTGAGACTCATCGCTAATTTGGATTAGACCCTTTTCTTTTACTATTACTTCAGGGTCTTTACCTGTTTCAAAGACTTCTCTTAGGACTTTCTTTCCAGTATTATTGTTTATCTTTCCAGACTTAACTAATGATATTAATTGTCCCAGGGCCTTAGGAGTAAGCTTAGAATCCTCAATTTCCATTTCTTCATCTTTCAACCTTCTTAAGACATCTCCCATAACCCAATTGCTGACAAGTTTCGCATCATCAATATATTTAACCGTTTCTTCATAGAAGGAGGCTAGCTCCTTTGAAGCAGTTAAAACGCCTGCATCGTATTCTGAAAGATTGTATTCTTTTATAAACCTTTCCTTTTTATCATGGGGCAGTTCAGGAAGCTTATCTTTTATCTCCTCTATCCAGGCCTGTGATATTTCTATTGGGGCGAAGTCTCCATCTACAGCATATCTATAGTCATCAGTTCCACCCTTTTCCCTCATGGTTATGGTTTCATTTTTTACTTCATCCCATCTTCTAGTTTCCTTAACTGTATTCTTGCCTTCCTTTAGAAGTTGGATATGTCGTTTTTCTTCAAATTCCATGGCCTTTACTGCACCCTTAAAGGAGTTTAGATTTTTAATCTCTGTAATATTGGTTTTAGCACCAGTTTCAGTATCTATTACATTGATATTTATATCACATCTAAGGGAACCTTCCTCCATTTTACAGTCTGATACTTCAATATATTTCAAAGTTGATCTTAACTTTTCTAAAAATAGCCTAGCTTCTTCTGGAGTGTTCATATCTGGCTTAGTTACTATTTCGATTAAGGGTACTCCCGCCCTATTATAATCTATTAAAGTATCTCCATCTAATGTATGGGTCAATTTGCCAGTATCCTCTTCTATATGAATTCTTTGAAGATTGATCTTCTTCGCTCCATCTTCTAGCTCTATTTCAACATAGCCACCTTCACATAGGGGTATGTCGTCTTGAGATATTTGATATCCCTTAGGTAGGTCTGCATAGTAATAGTTTTTCCTATCCATTTTAGTCTCAGTATTGATTTTACAATTAAAGGCTATTCCTGCCTTAATTGCATATTCCAGTGCTGTTTTGTTGATGACAGGTAAGGAGCCTGGCAAACCTAAGCAAACTGGGCAGCAATGGGTATTAGCCTCTCCACCGAAGCTATTGGCACAGCCACAAAACATCTTAGTCTTAGTGGCTAATTCTACGTGGATTTCAAGACCTATTAAAGTTTTATATGCCATTTTTCATCCCTCCTTCAAATCCTAGACCAGCTTTTATGATATTAATTTCCTTAAATCTGCCTCCAATTATTTGCAGTCCCACTGGAAGTCCATCTACATATCCACAGGGAATACTCATGGCACATAGTCCTGCTAGGTTTACTGGCGCTGTAAAGATACTTGTTAAGTCCTTAGTCAAAGGTTCACCCTTAAGCTTGCCAAGTTTAAAGGGTAGTATTGGACTTGTAGGAGTTAAGATAACATCAAAGTCTTTAAATGCCTTGTTGAAATCATCAATTATTAAGGTTCTCATCTTCAAAGCCTTTTCATAGTATTCCCTTCCAAGGCCTTGACTCAAATAATAGGTCCCCATGAGTATCCTTCTTTTAACTTCATCTCCAAAGGCTTCAGTTCTTGAGTTTATATATAATTCATCTAAGTTTGAATATTCTTTTGCCCTATAACCATATCTAAGACCATCGAATCTAGCTAAGGTAGAGCTAATCTCCGCCGTAGATATGACATGATAGGTAGATAGTCCATATTCTAAATGGGATAAGGAAATTTCTTCTACACTAGCTCCTAAGGATTCAAATACCTTTATTGCCTTATCAAATTGTTCTATTAACCTCTTATCCATTTCATCTAGATATATTTCCTTAGGAATTCCAATCTTCATTCCTTTAATATAGTCTGTTGGTTCTAATTCTTTTTCAAATGCCAGGTCTATTGGATTTTCATAAGAGGTGGAATCCTTTTCATCGTAACCCATAATAGCTGAAAGCATAAGGCTTGCATCTGAAACATCCCTGCCAAAAACTCCTACTGTGTCTAAGCTACCTGCCAAGGAAACAACACCGTACCTTGAAACTAAGCCATAGGAAGGTTTAATACCTACTAGATCACAATAGGCTGCAGGTTGTCTAGTAGACCCTCCTGTATCTGTACCTAAGGATAAGGCAACTTCATTAGCCTTCACTGCTGCAGCAGACCCTCCTGAGGAACCGCCAGGTACTAGACTATTATTTACAGGATTCTTAGTTGGACCAAAATATGACCTTTCATTTGATGAACCCATGGCAAATTCATCCATGTTAGTCTTACCTATGATTATTCCATCTTGGTCCTTAATTCTTTCTACTACCGTCCCATCGTAGGGTGGGTTGAAATTTTCCAACATCTTAGACCCACAGGTAGTTTTAAGTCCTTTAGTTACGATATTATCTTTTAACCCTATGGGGATACCTGCTAGGCTTCCTAATTCTTCACCGTTTTTGATTTTTTCATCTACTCTTTCTGCAGCTTTCAAGGCACCTTCCTTATCTATAGAGATGAAGGCATTAATATCCTTTTCTACTTCTTCTATCCTATTTAAATAAGCCTTTACTACTTCAGTAGCAGATAATTCTTTGTTAATTATCTTCTTCTTTATTTCTAAGGCTGATAAGTTTACAATATCCATGGTCTCACTCCCTTACTCTACAATCTTTAGTAGCTTAAAATATCCGTATTGTTGTTCTACAGTATTTTCCAATACTTCTTCCTTAGTTAAGCTCTCCGTTACAACATCCTCCCTAAGCCTTTGAATATGTTGGTTTATACTTAATGTTGGCTCTACATTTTCTAAGTCTACCTTATTTAAAGTCTCTAAGTCTTTTAAAGTTACATTAAATTCATTAACTATTTTTTCTTTTTCTTCTTCTGAAAACTTTAATTTGCATAGATTAGCAATATGTTCTATTTGTTCTTTAGTAACCATTTATTAACCTCCCTCTTTTTATAGTGAAGAACTAATAGTTAATAGTGAATAGTTGTTGGGGTCCGACTTTAGGGCTAAGATTCTTCACTATTCACTATTCACTATTCACTATTCACTATTCACTATTCACTATTCACTAATTACAAACTTCCCCTCTTCTACCCTAACTATGGGAACTCCTAACTCCACTGCCTTATTATATTTGGATCCTGGGTTTTCTCCTACTATTACATAGTCAGTTTTCTTACTTACTGAACCTGTAACCTTCCCCCCCATCTTTTCTACCATATCCTTTATTTCATTTCTACTATAGCCTTCTATAGTGCCTGTGATGACTACTGTCTTGTTTGTAAATATAGATTCTTCCACTTCCACCTCTTCAAAATATGGATTTACACCTTCCGCTAGCAATTTGTCTACTGCTTCACTAATCCTTTCATCTTGGAAGAACTCTATAATGCTGTTGGCTATTACTTCTCCAACTTCTCCTACTGTTATCAATTCTTCAAAGCTTGCTTTCCTTAAGCTTTCTAAGGATTTAAAATGATTAGCCAAGTCTGTAGCTGTCTTAATCCCTACATTGTTTATACCCAAGGCATATATGAAGGAGTTTAAAGGTATATGCTTAGACCTTTCTATGGCTTCCAATAGATTGTTAGTCTTCTTCTCTTTAAATCCTTCTAACTTTATTAAATCCTCATACTTCACCTCATATATTTCAGGTAAATCAGTAATGTTCAATTCCTCTACAAACTTTTCAGCAGTCTTCTCACTGAAGCCTTCTATATTCATGGCATCCCTGCTGGCAAAATGCACTAGCCTTGATACCAACTGAGGCTTACAGGATAAGGAGTTTGGACAGAATATATGGACCCCATTTTGATATAGTTCTGAACCGCAGGCTGGGCAGTGGGTAGGCTTCTCTATTTCAAAGGTCTCCTCATCTGTTTCAACAGTACCTAATATTTCAGGTATTACATCATTGGACCTTCTAATTAAAACCCTTGAGTTTATCCTAACTCCCTTTCTTAAAATATCATCATAATTATTTAAAGTAGCCCTCCTAACTGTGGCTCCACCGATTTCCACAGGTTCCAAAATGGCAGTAGGTGTAACCTTAGATGTCCTACCTACATTCCATACTACATCGATTAACTTTGTCGTAGTTTCCTCTGCTTCAAACTTATAGGCCATGGCCCATCTAGGGAATTTGTTGGTATAGCCTAAAACCTCCCTAGTTCTTATGTCGTCAATTTTAATAACTAGACCATCAGTCAGTAAGTCTAAATTATGTCTTTCTTCATTTAGTTTTTCGATTTCCTCTATTACATCTTCTATGGAATCAAAGGCCTTGGCATATGGGAACACAGGAAACCTATTATCCTTTAAAAACTCTAATACCTCTCTATGATTATGGAAGGTCTTCCCTTCAACATATCCTATATTATAGAAAAATGCTGTAAGTTTTCTTTCCTCTGTTACCTTTGGGTCCAGGTTCCTTAAAGCACCTGCCGCTGCATTTCTAGCATTTTTTAAAGGCTCTGCAGCATGTTTATTGTATTCTTCCAGAACAGATAAAGGCATTAGGCCTTCTCCCTGTACTTCTATGGTTCCCTTAAAATCAATTATTAGTGGAATAGACTTTATAGTCTTTATTTGAGGCAGGATTGCCTCACCTACTATTCCATTGCCCCTTGTGGCACCTTGGACTAGGATTCCATCTCTGTAAGTTAGGTTTATAGTCAAGCCATCAAATTTGTATTCAACAATATACTTAGGTGGTGGCAGCTTATCTTCATTGTTTGAATTGTAGTCATTTATTGCCCTCTTTACCCTATTATCCCAGTTCATTAAGTCTCCATAACTTTGGCTTTTGTCTAAGCTCCAAAGCCTGCCTAGGTGGGTATGTTTTTCAAACTTATCTACTATATGTCCACCTACTTTCTGGGTTGGAGAGTAGGGAAAAACTATGTTGGTCTCCTTTTCCAAGGCTACCAACTCATCATACAATAAATCATATTCCTTATCACTTACCTTGGGATCATCCAGGGTATAGTAATGGTAGTTTAAGTCATTAATTATTTCAATTAATTCCTTTATCCTGTCTACTTTGTCCATCCAATCACCTCACTATCTCTATAGGTGCTATAGATAATAATAACCTCTTTAGGCCCTCTCCATCAAAGGATATAACTAGTTCTTTATCATTATCCCTATCTTTAATCTGGACTACTGTCCCTATGCCAAATTTCTTATGTCTTACCTTGTCTCCTACACTTACCTCTAAATTATCATTGGCTTTTATTCTAGGCTTACTTTTCTTGAAAAATGGCTTAATGTCTATTGCCTTTTCCTTCTTTTCAGTGTAATCCCTTACAAGTAAAAGTTTCTCTTTATAGCTTTCCTTTTCACTTCTCTCAATGGCATCTCCCATTTCATTTATAAACCTAGAAGGCAAGGTATAATTTACATTTCCGTATAAGGTCCTTATTTTAGCATTGGTTATAAATAAAAGTCTCTCGGCCCTAGTAACTGCCACATAACAAAGCCTTCTTTCCTCTTCCAGGTCCTCATCATTATCTAAGGCCCTAGAAATTGGGAACAAGCCTTCTTCCATACCTACTAAAAACACTACAGGGAATTCTAACCCCTTTGCACTATGGACTGTCATTAGGGTAACTACATTGGTATCATCTGTTGTCTTATCTATGTCTGACAGGAGTGCAATAGTAGCTAAAAATTCCTCTAAACTACTTTCTCCAGTCCTAATTTCGAAGTCTATGGCTACAGATACAAGTTCCTTGATATTTTCTATCCTTGTCTGAGCCTCAATACTGTTCTCCCTTTCCAATTCTGATATATATCCCGTTGTATTTATGACTTCCTCTATGAAATCCTTTATTCCCATTATCTCCTTTAAGGCCATAAGCCTATTCATCATATCTATAAAGGGCTTCAGATTGTTCTTAGCCCTGGAACTTAAATCGTCAATACTATCTAAGTCTAGCAATACTCCATAAATAGAATCATTTCTATCTATGGCTATTTCCTCTAGTTTTTCAATGGTGGCATTGCCTATACCCCTCTTAGGAACATTTATTATCCTCTTGAGAGAAATATTGTCCGTTGGATTTTCTAATACCTTCAAGTAGGCTAGAATATCCTTTACTTCTTTTCTATCGTAGAACTTCACTCCTCCAACGATCTTATATGGAATGTTGTTTCTTATAAATATATCCTCAAAGGAACGGGATTGGGCATTGGTCCTGTATAGAACGGCAAAATCTGATAGCCTATAGCCTTTAGCAACAAGCTCATTTATCTTACCCGCCACAAATAGGGCTTCATCCTCTGAATCATTTAATTCCTTATAAACTATGGGGTCTCCTTCCACATTCTCTGTCCAAAGATTTTTATCCTTCCTATCAAAATTGTTTTTTATTACATTGTTGGCCACATGAAGGATTTTTTTAGTAGACCTATAGTTTTGCTCTAAAACAATGGTAGTGGCATTTTCAAAATCCTTTTCAAAATCTAATATATTTGATATATCTGCATTTCTCCAAGAATATATGGACTGGTCTGGATCTCCTACAACGCAGATATTTTTATGCCTATCTGATAAAAGTCTTACAAGTTCATATTGAATCTTGTTAGTATCTTGGTACTCGTCTACAAATATATATTGGAATTTCCTTTGGTAAAAGTCCAATACCTCAGGATAGGTCTTAAACAGGTCAACTGTCTTTATTAGCAAATCATCAAAGTCTAAAGCATTATACTGCTTTAGTTTTTCTTCATATAATAAATACAGCTCTCCAATATTTCTAAGATAAAAATCCTTATAGTTTTGGTTTATATAAGTATTAGGGTCTACCATATTGTCCTTTAAGTTGCTTATATGGGACAAAACTGAAGATTCTTTGTACATATCCTTATTTAAATTTCTTTCCTTGATACATTCCCTTATTAAGGTTATTTGGTCGTCCCTATCGTATATGGTAAATGACCTATTATATCCTATTTTGTCTATATCTCTCCTTAGGATCCTGACACAGATGGAGTGGAAAGTTCCTATCCACATGTCCTCCACCATGGTAGATAGTAGTTTGGCTACCCTCTCCTTCATTTCATTGGCAGCCTTGTTGGTAAAGGTTATTGCCAAAATATTTCCAGGGAAAACTCCCCTTTCTTCGATTAAATATGCTATTTTATGAGTTACTACCCTAGTCTTTCCTGAACCTGCCCCTGCCAAAATTAGCAGTGGACCTTCTGTATGTAGTACTGCTTCTCTTTGTCTATCATTTAAACCCTTAAGGTAATCCATTAATTCACACCTTTCTAAACATTTGTTTCAAACTTTATTATATAATAAATGAATAATTATTCCAATAAAAAAGAACTCAAATTTGAGTTCTATAATCCAGTTATAAATGTCTTATTGCTTTTAATCTTGCTATGTCACTCCAATTATCGGCAGTAGCTATTTCTATTCTTGAAATATTTGCTTTTATATCTGCTAATTCTTGTTTCACTTCATACCTAAACTCCAATAAATCAGCTGTTTGTTCTACAACTCCTTTAAGTTCTTTTATAATTTGCTCCTGGCCTAGTTCTAGTTGCCTATATCCTTCTTCAAGCGTTCCTAGTCTTTCCTCTAAATTCCTCTGTCCCCTTTCTAAGTTTCTCTGTCCCCTTTCTAAGTTTCTCTGTCCTTCTTCTAAACTCTTCTGTCTTTTCTCTAAATTCTTCTGCCCTTCTTCTAATACACCCATTCTCTCATCCAGTTTGTCTAGCTTTTCCAGTACAAGTCTTTGGAACTCCTCATTGGTCATATCAATTCCTCCTTTGATATTCCATAGCATAATTATATAATAAAGCTAGATCTTATACAATAGGAGTAGCCATGGAAAACTAGTATAGATAAGCCTCTGATAAATATTCGCAACTCACATTTTTAGTAACTATATTCTAAGATGTTTTTATAAAGTTTTATTGCTTTCTTAACATTTCTACACTAATTTCCTTATCATATTAACTATATCATCATCGTTAAGTTGTTCTTCGAAAACTATATTCAATCCATCCTCTTTCATTCTTTGAAAAAACACTTTTGCAGACTCTATCTTTAAATCTTCTTTTCTTCTCTTATCGCTTGCTTCATCTACACCTTTTGTTTCCACTACAAAATTAACAATGTGTTCACCGTTTTTCTTTTTTAATACATACATAAAGTCTGGACTAGTTGTTCCACCGAAATATAATGGCACTTTTATGCTATTCCTAGGTATCTTACCAAAAACTATTATCTCATCTATTATACTCCTGCTTATGGTTTCTCGTTCTTTATCAGAATCATATACAAAACTATCATACAAAAAAATTGTCTGGTACTTTTGCGTCTTCATCTCTCATCATACCAATATTTCCTTGTACAACATACTCTTTCACATTGCCATTAATATCTGTTAAAGCTGTTTCCTTAGGCTCTATCCCAACTTTTTTATAACTAAAACGATGTAAAAAGGCTTCTTCCATCCATCTTTGAAATTTGATGATAAAGTTTTTTAACGTGGCCACATTAAAAAAGTCTTTCGGTATAGTTTTCTCACTATTATATAATACCAATGCTTCATGAACAATTTTTATTGGAATTCCTGTATTTTTATTTATTCTCTTTAAAAATTCGTTATAAGGTATTTTATTTTCAACTACATATACATCATCAATGCTCTCTCTTATCTTTATATGGTCATCAGCACTTTCAGTTCTTTTTGTATCTATATACAAAAATTCTCTTTTATATATGTCGCTTTTTAAAATGTTTAAAGAGACTTCCAATAATTCTTCTTCAGAAACTTCATCTAGTTTTAGATAGTATTTTTGATTTATGCTATTCCATAGATCTTTTATTTCCTCAAATCGTTCTTGTCTAATTCTTATTTTATATTTTTTATTTTTGTTTAAATCTATAACTTTATCAGTACTGAGACCTCTATTAAATTCAGGATATTCTTCCACTAAAGTCTCATATTTGCCTTCTTTAATATTCTTGTCAGTATCTACATAACCCTTTTGCAAAAGTTCTATGAACAATTCTTCTTCTTTCATATTTCTTGATTTTGCCACTTTATTTAGGATTCCTTTTATACTTCTAGGTATGTTTGCTTCACTATTGATTTCTCCAACTAATTTTTGCGCAAAATCTTTCTCTGAAAAATCTATTAAATACCTTAAATAAAACTGTTCATCTGATAGTCTATTCCCTAATTCATCTACAGGTAATCTCAGTCCTCTTCCGACCTCTTGTAATTTACTTATCTCACTTCCACTAGATCTTAGCTTTACAATTTGAAAAACATTAGGATTATCCCATCCTTCCCTAAGCGTCCATTTTGAAAATATAAACCGCATTGTACTCCAATTATTATTTTCATCTTTAAATGACAGCAATGAATTTTTATCTCTCAGTATTTTATTAACTTCAGCATTTAATTGCAAAGTAGCATGGGCTGTAGTAGCAGATCCAGAAAAGAAATCTAGAATAATATCATTCTCTGATGAGCCTATTTGTATTAATCTTTTTATGAGCTTTGTTGGTTTCGGATAAGAAAATATTTTTTCTTTACCAAATAATTCTTTGACTTCATTATTACCAAACATATTATCACCGGCAAATTCTCTATCAAATAAAGTTACAGGAACTAATCCGTCTGCTACTTCCGATATAAGTGCTTTATGGCATCAATATTGTCTCCTATTATATAAAGATTTTTCGAATTGATATTTTCTTCTTTAGAATTATGTTCTAAATCAGGTACTATAACTGTTTCAGTTACTGTTGAAGTTTCTAGTTTAGCATAATTCTTACCTAAAAATCTAAGTTCATATCCCTCTTTTTCAAATTCTATATCTTCATGAACTAGCATTTCATGGAATTTATTAATTAAAAACTTTCCATCTTTATCAAAATATTGTGGGAAAATCTTTTTTAGCTTTTCTAATTCATAACTATTAGGTTTTTTATTCTCGTTTTCTTTAATCTGTTCTCTAATCATATTTCGCACCCCATTATAATTTATTATCTAATAGTTTGATAAAATCCTATATCTTAGCCTCTATCTAGGTTAAAATACTAATTTCATCCTCATTATATAATAAATGAATAATTATTCCAATAAAAAAACAACTAGAATCTGGTTCTAGTTGTTTGTAGATTATTGACTTTCTGATAAAAATATATTGATATCAAATTCTCCAATATGGGTTCTTAAAGGTATGAGTAAGGCTTTTTTATTGGCCATAGATAAAGACTGGTATTCACCTATGATAACTTGTGGAGGCACGATATCACAAATATAGTTGTGATTAGTTAAATTAGTTACCGCATTCCCTCCAATAATATTTGCCACTTCTCCTAAGGCAGAAGAAACAAAGCTATCTATTGTCTTCATCTCTAGTCCTGACATTATACGAACCATTTCTAATGTCATGTCTTGAGTGAAGCTAAAAAGTATAGACCCTTTTAAATCTCCTGTCACTCCTAAGACTACATTTGCATTTCTACTGCTGACTAAGCCTTCTACTACTTTAATGTCCCCTCTTTCAACTCTTAAATCAAGCATTAAATTGAATACATCTTGGGTAGCGCTATAAAAGGCATTTATGCATTCAGCTTTCATTATGCCTTACCCCCTTTTCTTTAACATATTCTCCGATTTTTTGGTCCATCTTTCCTACATGCATAATTAGCCATGCCATTAATTTGGCAGCAAATTCTTTTATCTTTTCTTCATTGAATTCACCTTGGTCAAAAATTCTGACATAATCATTTATGCCTTCCCTAAACTTAGCATGTGCTTCCCTATGTACTTCCAAATCCGGATAGTTGATCTCCTCTTGATACCTTTCTTCATCATTGAAGTGGTAAATAACATAGTCCTTCATAAAATCTAGGGTTTCCTTTACATCATCCATCTTATCTTCCCAGTTGGTCTCGCTTTGTACTATCTGGATAAAATGGGATAGTCGTTTAAAAAGCTCCTTATGTTGATTGTCTATTAGCTCAACCCCTATACTATATCTTTCTTTCCACATCATAAATTTCGCCCCCTTTTTGTTTTATTTTATATACCCTAATATCAGGCCTCTAATTATTTATTTCTAGGGCAAGTTTCTTTTCTTCATCTAATTCCACATCTCCATGTTTCACAAAGGTCATACAGAATAAGGCTATTGCAAATGCAATTACAGAATAGAAGAATAATATGCCATAGCTGCCTATAATATCCTTAATAAATCCAAATAAAATTGGACTTAATACTGCAGAACTTGCAGAGAAGAAGTAGTAGTATCCTGTATAGGCCCCAACTCCATTTTTAGGCGCAATTTCCACTACCATAGGATAGGAGTTTATGTTGATTAAGGCCCAGAAAAATCCTCCTAGGACAAATAACACCGATATTAAAGGTACTGTCTTTATGAATATTAAAGGTGTAAAGGTTAAAAATACTCCTGTTACGCCCGTTAAAATAGTCTTTCTTCTTCCAAATTTCGTTCCAATATAGCCCGATGGAATAGCAAATACTAAGAAAGAAGCTGAAAAAATTGATAGTAGAATACTTGCATTAGATGGGTCTATATTTAGTACATATTGGGCATAAAGTGAGAAAAAGGTTTCAACTGCATTATAGCCTGAAAACCAAAAGAAGACTGCTAATAATAAAAAGACTAGACTCCTTGTTTTCCCTACATCCTTATTCTTTTCTTTTGTTTTCTTCTTTTCTACGGTAAAATCAGTATTTTCTTTAATAAAGACAAATAAAATAAATAATGCCATTAACATAACAACAGTAGATAGATGAAATGGATAACTTGGATTAGTCCTGTATAATAGACCTCCAAATAGGTATGCAATAACAGCAGCTAGTCCACCCATGAAGTTGATAATTCCATTGGCCTTTGACCTCAATGGACTTGGAGTAATATCTGGCATCAAGGCCACTGTAGGTGCCCTATAAACACTCATCATAAAGTTCATTATTATTATTGTTATCATTAAAGTTGCCAAGCTATTGGTATAGGGTATAAGGGAGAACAACAGAGCAGAAATAGGCATACCAATTAATATATAAGGCATCCTTCTGCCAAACCTACTCTTTGTCCTATCGCTCATGGCACCGAAAATGGGTTGAAAGATAACTGCAAATAGGTTATCTATGGTCATTATCAGACCTATGAGGGTTGCTTTTGTTGTATATTGTTCCAGCATAATTGGAACAAAAGCATTATAAACTGGCCATAGTAGATTTATCCCAAAAAAACCTAGACCTAAAATAAACGTTTTTTTCATATCTAGTTTCATAATCAATTCCCCCTATAAAAGGAATAGGGACTTAAGAGTCCCCTTTTACTCTATTATACCTAATTTTCTTAATACTATATTATAGCCATCTGCACCATAGTTTAAGGCCCTATTGATCCTACTTATGGTTGCAGTGCTGGCTCCTGTTTCTTCTTCTATTTCATTATATGTTTTGTTGGCTTTAAGGAGTTTGGCTACTTCCAACCTTTGAGCGATAGCTTGTATCTCTTTTATGGTGCAAATATCTTCAAAGAACCTATAACACTCCTCTATGTTCTCTAAGACTAAAACCGCCTCAAAGAATTCATCTACAGCCTTTGATTTTATTCTTGAATTATAATCCATTTTGACCTCCTAAAATTATACATTATTATATTAGTGTATTCAAGTAGGATTTGATAATAATAGCTGGGTTTCCCCAGCCATTATTAGAATAATCCTACTATTTCTCCACTTGGTAATATATCGATTTTGTTGGCAGCTGGAACTTTTGGTAATCCTGGCATTGTCATTATGTCCCCAGTCAATGCTACTAAGAAACCTGCTCCATTTGATACCTTAACTTCTCTAACGGTTATAGTAAATCCTGTAGGTCTTCCTAATAGGTTTGGATCATCTGATAAGGAGTATTGGGTTTTAGCCATACAAATTGGCATTTTATCTAAACCTAATTTTTCAAGTTCTGCTATTTGTTTTTCACAAGCCTTAGTATATTCTACTCCGTCTGCACCGTAAACTTCTTTAGCTATCTTTCCTATCTTATCCTTAATGGATTCTTCTACATCATAAATTGGTGCAAAGTTGGATTCTTTAGTTTCACATACTCTTACAACTGCTTCTGCTAATTCAATTCCACCTTCGCCACCCTTAGCCCATACTTCTGAAAGGACAGCTTCAGCACCTAATGACCTACATCTTTCAAGTACATAGTTTAATTCAGCTTCAGTGTCTGTTGGGAATTTGTTTATAGCCACTACAGCTGGAACACCAAACTTATTAACATTTTCTATGTGTTTCTCTAAGTTTGCAAATCCTTTTGCTAATGCATCAAGGTTTTCTTGACCTAGTTCATCTTTCTTAACTCCACCATTGTATTTTAGAGCTCTTACAGTAGCTACTATTACTGCAGCATCTGGTTTAAGTCCTGCAAATCTAGCCTTAATGTCGAAGAATTTCTCAGCACCTAAGTCTGCTCCGAAGCCTGCCTCTGTAACTGTATATTCAGCTAGTTTTAAAGCTAATTTTGTAGCTAATATGGAGTTACATCCGTGGGCAATGTTAGCAAATGGTCCACCATGGATGAAGGCTGGAGTATTTTCTAATGTTTGAACAAGGTTAGGATGAATTGCATCCTTCATAAGTACTGCCACTGCACCTTGTGCATTTAAATCTCTAGCATATACTGGCTCTCCATCATAGGTATATGCTACGATAATATTTCCTACTCTTTCCTTTAAGTCTTCTAAATCCTTAGATAGACAGAAAATAGCCATTATTTCAGACGCTACTGTAATATCAAAACCATCTTGTCTAGGTACTCCTTGGGATTTTCCGCCTAAGCCTATAACTATATTTCTTAAAGCCCTATCGTTCATATCCAATACTCTTTTCCAAACGATTCTTCTTGGGTCAATGTTTAATTCATTTCCTCTATGGATATGGTTATCTAATAGAGCTGCAATTAGGTTGTGAGCTGTAGTTATGGCGTGGAAGTCTCCTGTGAAGTGTAGATTTATATCTTCCATTGGAACTACTTGAGAGTATCCTCCACCAGCTGCTCCACCTTTAACTCCAAAACTTGGTCCTAAGGATGGCTCTCTTAAAGCTGTTATAGCTGTTTTGCCTATCTTATTTAATCCCATTGACAGACCTATATTGGTAGTAGTTTTACCTTCTCCTGCAGGAGTTGGGTTAATGGCAGTAACTAAAACTAGTTTTCCGTCTGGCTTATCCTTTAACTCTTCTAAAAGATCTAAGGACACTTTTGCCTTGTACTTACCATAATGAATTAGTTTGTCTTCCTTTATACCTAGTTTGCTTGCTACCTCAGTAATAGGTAACATCTTTGCCTCTTGAGCAATTTGCACGTCTGTTTTCATCTAGATTCCTCCCTTGTTCTTATTATATACTTATTATTATTTAAAATAATTTAATAATTATACTGAATTCATTAAGGCCAAACTTAATGCTCAATTTTATATATACCCAGATAATATAATTTAATCCTTTAATTATTTATCAATAAGCTTTATTATATAACAAGTGGTTTTGACAAAATTTTATCAAACTTCTCGCTTTAAATCAAGAGCACTCTATTGTATTATAACAAAAGCTGAGATATTTTGGAAATGTTTTTCAATAAAAAAAGCAGGTTTTATCCTGCTTCCTGTAATTATTCCTTTTCTATATTAGTTTTACCTATATCACTTCTATAATACATGCCATTAAAACTAATCTTTTCTATATTAGCATATACCTTTTTTCTAGCATCTTCAAGCCGAGGACCTAAGCCTGTAACAGATAAGACCCTTCCACCATTGGTAAGTAAGGTTCTTCCTTCAAGCCTTGTTCCGTTGTGGAATAGAATAATATCTTCATCTAATTCTTCTATGCCACTTATCTCAAATCCTTTTTCGAATTCACCAGGATAACCTTTAGATGTAATGATAACTGCTAAGCTGGCTTCTTCCTTCCATTTTAGATCTGCTTCTTTTAATGATCCATCTATTGTCTTCTCAAACAAGTCTATAATATCCACATCTAACCTAGGCATAAGAACCTCTGTCTCTGGGTCTCCAAACCGCACATTGAATTCTAAGACCTTTGGTTCTCCCTTAACTATCATAAGGCCAATAAATAATATGCCTCGGAAATCCATCTTTTCCTTATTCAATCCATTTTTTATATTTTCCAATATATCTTCTTTTATTTTCTTCTTTAATTCATCTGTAAATAGTGGACTTGGGGAAAAGCATCCTACTCCTCCAGTATTTGGTCCTAAGTCATTTTCAAATATCTTTTTATAATCCTTAGC
Source organism: Tissierellia bacterium (assembly GCA_012728125.1). Taxonomy (GTDB): domain Bacteria; phylum Bacillota; class Clostridia; order Tissierellales; family Tissierellaceae; genus JAAYFT01. Next base: position 25,948 of record JAAYFT010000140.1, read on the forward strand.
CGATTCCATGGGAATTATTTTATCCTTAGTTACGAAACAAAGGAGGGAGGCTTCTATGCCATCTAAAAATTCTTCTATAACTACCTTATCTCCTTCTTTGCCAAAGACCTTTTTCTCTAGTATATCTTCTAATGCAGCCATGGCTTCCTTTTTATCATTACATATGACTACTCCCTTGCCAGCACATAGGCCATCGGCCTTAATGACTAGAGGATAGGAAAAGTCTTCTAGGCCTTCCATAGCCTCATTTAGATCTGTATAAGTCCTATATTTAGCAGTAGGTATATTATACTTTTCCATGAACTTTTTAGAAAAGTCTTTGCTGCCTTCCAACCTGGCACAATCCTTGTTGACTCCAAAGATTTTTAGGCCCTTTTCTTGAAACCTATCGACTATACCCAAAACTAAGGGTAGCTCTGGCCCTACTACAGTTAAGTCTATCCTATTATTTAAAGCAAAATCCAATAACCTATCTATATCATCTGCTTTTATATCTACGTTTTCAGCTATTGCTGCCGTTCCACCATTTCCAGGGGCACAGTAGATCTTACTTACCCTAGGACTCTTGCTTATTTTCCAGCACAAAGCATGTTCCCTGCCGCCACTACCTATTACTAGTACCTTCATCTTATCCCTCCAAACATCAATGTTTGAAATGCCTAATTCCAGTAAATATCATAGCAATGTTGTTTTTATTAGCCTCTTCTATGACTTCTTTGTCCTTTACAGAGCCACCTGGTTGAATTATGGCTGTAACTCCTGCCTTTGCCAAAAGTTCTATGGAATCAGTAAAGGGGAAGAAACCATCTGAAGCAAGTACTGCTCCTTTTACCTTGTCTCCTGCCCTGCTTATGGCATTTTCCACTGCCCATACCCTATTTACTTCACCTAGGCCAATGCCGATGGTTGCCCTGTCCTTTGCTATGATTACTCCGTTGGACTTCACATTTTTAGCTGCCTTCCAGGCAAATAATAAATCTTCCAATTCCTTTTCTGTAGGCTTTCTATTGGTTACTACTTGGAAATCATCCTTTAATAAAACCGAATCCCTGTCTTGGACTAGTATTCCACCTAATACCTTCTTCACATCTAATTCCTTATATTCTTTATCCATTATATTTTCCAATTTCAAAATCCTAATATTCTTCTTTTGAGTAAGTACTTCTATAGCTTCATCAGTAAAGGAAGGGGCTATGATTATCTCTATGAATATTTCATTTATCCTCTCTGCCACATCCTTGTCTACTTTCCTATTGGCAGCAATTATTCCGCCAAAAATAGATACCTTGTCGCATTCATAGGCCTTGTTATAGGCTTCCAGTAGATTTTCCCCACTTCCAATGCCACAAGGATTTGTATGCTTTACAGCTACTACTGTAGGCTCATCGAATTCTTTTAAGATTTCAATACAGCCATTGGCATCATTTATATTGTTAAAGGAAAGTTCCTTGCCATGTAGTTGGACTGCACCTGCAAGGGTACCTTCTTTCTTACCTACTTCCTTGTAAAATGCAGCTTTTTGATGGGGGTTTTCTCCATACCTTAGTTCTTCCTTAGACTTATATGCCAAAGTCAACTTGTCTGGGAATATTACCCCCTCTATGTCATTAAAATAATTGGATATTAAGGTGTCATAATAGGCTGTATAGTTGAAAACCTTCCTAGCCAGGTACCTTCTAGTTTCTAACTTAGTTTCACCCTTTTCCCTTAACTCATTTAATACTAAATCATAATCCTTTGGATCAACTATTACCGTAACATCCTTATAGTTTTTAGCAGCTGCCCTAATCATAGATGGGCCACCTATATCTATATTTTCGATGACTTCTTCATGGCTTACACCTTGTTTCTTTATAGTTTCTTCAAAGGGATATAGGTTATTTACCACCATATGGATGGGTTTTATGTTCATGTCTTCTACAGTCTTAACATGGGATGGATCATCTCTTCTATATAATAAGCCACCATGTATATATGGGTTTAAAGTCTTTACCCTGCCATCAAGTATCTCTGGGAAATTAGTTACATCTTCTACTTCAATGATATCTATACCTGCTTCTTTTAATATCTTTGATGTGCCTCCTGTTGAAATTATTTCCCAGCCTAATTTCTTTAGTTCCCTAGCAAATTCCACTACACCTTCCTTGTGGAAAACGCTAATCAATGCCCTTTTCATTCTCTCACTCCTATTTTATTATGACTTTTCTTCCCCTAATAGCTAACCTGTTTTCGCAGTACAGCTTAACTGCTTGTACTAAGATTTTATGTTCTACATTTAAGACCTTTTCCTTCAATGTATCTAAAGTATCACTATCTTCAACTCTCACTGGTTCTTGTAATATTATGGGGCCTGTATCAGTGCCTTCATCTACAAAGTGGACTGTAGCACCTGTTATTTTCACCCCATAGTCTAAGACTGCCTTATGGACCCTTTCTCCATAATAGCCCTTGCCACAAAAACTTGGTATTAAGGAGGGATGGATATTTATTATTCGACCACTGAATTCCTCAATGAAATCCTTAGATAGGACTCTTAAATATCCTGCCAAAATAATTAATTCTACCTTTCTAGCTTTAAAGCTTTTAATTAGTTCTAGATTATATTCTTCTTCGCTATTATACTGTTTCCTATCTAAGTATAGGGTTTCAATATTTTCTTTTTGCCCTCTTACTAGGCCATAGGCATCTTCTTTATTAGATATTATTAACTCTATCTTTCCATTAATATTCCCATTATTAATATTATCGATTATAGCCTGTAAATTTGTGCCTCCACCGGAAATCAAGACTCCTATTTTTACAGGTTCCATAAAACTACTCCTTCATTGCCCTTTTTAATCTCTCCAAGGATAGTAAACTCTTCCCCTAATTCTACTAAATAATTTGTAATCTTAGCTAACTCTTCCTTATCTACTGCCATAACCATACCGATTCCCATATTGAAGGTGCCGTACATTTCCTTCGTTTCGATATTGCCCCACTCTTGCAATAGTTTAAATATAGTTGGTGTTTTTATCTTTGAAACATCTACATGGGCAGTTAGGCCTTCTGGTAACATCCTTGGAATGTTTTCGTAGAAGCCACCACCGGTTATGTGGCTTAGGCCTTTAATATCGAATTTTTCTATTAGGTCGTATACTGGATTGGTATAGATCCTGGTAGGCTTTATTAGTTCCTCACCAATGGTCATACCTAGTTCATCGATATAGTCATTGACATCCATCTTCTGTTTATCAAATACTATTTTTCTTACTAAAGAAAATCCATTGCTATGGACTCCACTGGAAGGTAGGCCTAAGATATAGTCTCCTTCCTCTATTTTTGAGCCATCTATTATCTTTTTCTTATCTACTACTCCTACACAAAAACCAGCTATATCGTATTCATCCTCTTTATAGAAGCCTGGCATCTCAGCAGTTTCTCCACCGATCAGGGCACAGCCTGCCTTGATACATCCATTGGATACTCCTTCTACTATGGAGGCCATCTTTTCTGGTATTAGCTTACCTGTGGCTATATAGTCTAAGAAAAACAAGGGTTTTGCTCCCTGGCAGAGGATGTCATTGGCACACATGGCTACACAGTCTTCACCTACGGTATTGTGCTTATCCATCATGAAGGCTATTCTTAGCTTGGTACCTACTCCGTCGGTACCTGATACTAAAACCGGTTCTTCATAGGCCTTTGTATCCAGTTGAAAAAGTCCCGCAAAACCACCAATATCTGATAAAACTCCAGGAATATGGGTCTTCTTTATCATGCCCTTAATCATTTGCACTTGCTTATATCCCGCTTCCTTATCTACACCTGCATCTTTATAAGTTAAACTCAACTTTATCCCTCCCTTTACTTTAGTGAATAGTTAATAGTTAATAGTGAATAGACTTTTTAGTGAATAACTAATAGTGAATAGTTGTTAAGGTCGAACTCTCAGGTCGAAGATCCTTCGCTGGCGCTCAGGATGACAATTTGTCATTCCGAGCGAATGGGAGGAATCTTTTGACATCGAAGGCTCGACACAAAAAACTCTCCACTTTTCACAATTCACTTTTCACTATTCACTATTTACTTCTAACTTCTCCTACTTATCGGATAATGTCCATTTAGGCATCCTGTGCAAAAATCATTGCCTCCTGCTGCCTTTAATATGCCTTCTAAGGACAAATACACTAAGGAATCAGCCTTAATTAATTCCTTAATTTCCTCCACTTCCATCTGGGCAGCTAATAAGTTCTTCCTAGTTGGCGTATCCATACCTAAATGACAAGAATGTAATACTGGTGGCGAAGCAATCCTTACATGGACTTCCTTTGCACCTGCATTTCTTATCATTTCAATAGTCCTTTTAATAGTAGTTCCCCTTACTATGGAATCGTCTACTAGGATTACCCTTTTACCTTCAACATTTTCTTTCAGTACATTTAACTTTATCCTAACTCCCTGCTCCCTTAGCTCCTGGGTAGGTTCTATAAAGGTTCTACCTACATACCTGTTTTTAATCAAGCCTTCTGCATAGGGAATTTTTGCCTCTTCAGCATAGCCTATGGCTGGTATGGTTCCAGAGTCAGGAGCTCCTATTACTATGTCACCTTCTACGTAGGCTTCCCTTGCCAATTGTTTACCAGCTTCTATTCTAGAAAGATAAATACTTTTACTGTCCAGCCTACTATCAGGCCTTGCAAAATAAATTATTTCAAATAGGCAAAGCCTTTTGTCAGTCTTTTCTTTTCTAATGGATTTTATGCCTTCGTCCCTTATAAAAACAATCTCTCCTGGTTCAATATCCCTTATAAACTCAGCTCCTATGGTGTCAAAGGCACAGGTTTCAGAAGCCAATATATAATCTTGGCCAAGTTTACCTAGGGAAAGGGGTTTCACTCCAAAGGGGTCCCTGGCCCCAATTAACATATCTGTTGTCATCATAATAAGGCCATAGGTTCCCTTTATATCCTCTAATGTCCTAACGATAGCATCTTCTATATTATCCTTATGGTGCCTAGCTATTAAATTGGCTATAACCTCTGTATCTAGCTCTGTCTGGAATATGACCCCATCATCTTCCAACCTGTCCCTTAGGCTTTTGAAGTTTACTACTGCCCCATCATGAGCTAAGGCCAGGGCACCTCTTTTATAGCCCACAACTAAGGGTTGGGCATTTTGGATAGTTGGGTCTCCAGTAGTTGCATACCTAACATGGCCTATGGCTATATTTCCCCTAAGCCTATCCATGGTTTCCTGAGGAAACACTTCATGGACTAAGCCCCTATCCTTAAAATAATCTATAAAGCCATTGTTATTTACTGCAATACCTGTACTTACTTGGCCCCTATGTTGTAGTGCATATAGGCCATAGTAGACTATCTTCGACACATGATTATTAGACTTACTGTAAATACCTACTAGTCCACTCAAAACTACACCTTCTTTCTAATTGGAGCCTAACTCAGAATTCATCTTCTCCACTTCTCTTGCCATTTCCTCCTTATACTCCTTAAAGGTCTCCCTTAGCTCAGGATATTTTACAGATAGGATTTGGACTGCTAAAAGTCCACCGTTTTCTCCACCGTCTATGGCTACTGTAGCTACGGGAACTCCTTTAGGCATTTGTACCACAGAAAGAAGGGAGTCTAGTCCATCCATGGTAGAGGATTTAGCAGGAATTCCAATTACAGGAATTGGAGTTACTCCTGCCAATACCCCTGCTAGATGGGCTGCCTTACCAGCTATGGCAATGATCACTTCAATACCATTTTCCTCCGCCTTTTCTGCATATTCTATGGCCTTATAGGGAGTCCTGTGGGCTGATATTACTTTCATTTCATATTCAACTTGAAACTTATCTAATATTTTGGCAACTCTTTCGGCTATACTTTTATCCGATATGCTTCCCATTACAATACTTACCTTCATCTTACTTCCCCCTAATCAAAGTATTTTATCCCTGATTGGAAAATCTTGTGTTGGCCTAGGATATTAATGTTTTTATATAAGTCTTTTCCCACCCTATCGATTGATGAGATAGTACCTAAAACTCTACCGTCTAAGCTAGTCATGGCTTCTATGCCAAAGGCTGAACCAGTTGGATTTTCACCAACAAACTGGGTAGCTATTTGACCATTATCCATTGGCTTATCTAATATGATTTTTCCTTCCTTGCTAGCCAATGGCACTGAATAAACATCTCCTACCTTCATCTGGCTAAACCAAGGAGATAGGTTGGAACTAACCCTTACATTGACCATGGTGGATATGAATTCACCACTGTCATTGCCTGTTATATAGGCTGATGGGCTAATGTAGCCAAGTTTTATTAAGGCTGTAAAACCTGCCCCAATACCTAATATGAGCCCATCATCATTATTTATGTGATTATCTAGGGCTTCCTTCACATAAGGGTTATTAAATAATAGTTTTAGTAGCTTGCCACCAGTCTCCGGTTCATCACCTAATAAGGCACCATTTGCCAGTCCTAGTATTTGACATTCTTTTATTTTCTCAGCCAAAACCTTATATGAATCCTCCATATCCTTTAAGGACAAGGTCTTAAATACAAGAGTCTCTACATTGGCTCCAGCTCCCCTAAAGGACTCTTCCATAGTGTATTCACCATGGCTGCCTGTAAATATTGGAATTAAAACCTTTGGTTTTGCTATTTTTATTTTTCTTGTAATCCTACTACCCTTAGTGTAATCAATATTTTCAAAATTATCCTTGCTCTTACATACTGGGAAAACTTCATCTAAGGGCTTTTCATAGGCCTCAATTAAAGTATCTAACTCTATAACTTCTCCACCTATTAATATTTCTTCTTTATCTATGGTTGTTCCCAGCTCTATTACAGAACTTAAGGCTTTTTCTTTTAGTTTGCTTGGTACTTGACCATTAAACTCTACTACTAAAGACCCTGGTAATGGCCTAAATAGTTCTTCCTTGCTGATTTCATTGAACTTAAAGCCAATTTTATTGCCCAAAGCCATTTCTCCTATAGCTCTAGCAAGTCCACCATATTTTACTGTAGTAGCTGATATTATCTTGCCTTCATCTACTAGTTCTTTTACTAAAGCATAGTTGGACTTCAACTGTTCAAAATCCACCATTCCCTTTTCATCTATATCTAGTTTTATTAAGGCCACAGTGGAGTTAGGCTTTTTAAACTCTGATGATATGATATTTTGAACCTTTTCTGTTGTGACAGCAAAGCTAACTAGGGTTGGTGGTACATCAATATCTTCAAAGGTACCACTCATGCTGTCCTTGCCACCTATACTTGGAATATCTAAGTTCTTTTGTACTAGAAATGCTCCCAATAAGGCTGCAAAAGGTTTGCCCCATTTACTTTCATCTTGTCCCAGTCTTTCAAAATACTCTTGGAAAGTTAACCTGATGTTTTTATAGCTACCACCCATGGCTACGATTTTGCCTATAGATTCTATAACTGCATAATAACCACCATGGAAGGGACTCCATTTTGAAAGCTTAGGCTCAAAACCATAAGTCATTAAGGAACAAGTATTAGTTTCACCTTCTAGTACAGGAATCTTAGCTGCCATACCTTCTGCAGGTGTTAATTTATATTTTCCGCCAAGTGGCATTAAAACTGTACTTCCCCCTACACTATGGTCAAAGCCTTCTATTAAGCCTTTTTGGCTAGCTATATTTATATCCTTTAAGTTTTCTATAAAGGCCTCTTTAATATCCTTGTCTTTAATATGGGATGGTATTTCATCTAAATAGGACCCATCCATAGGCATAGTTACATTTACCTTGGATTTTTTCCTTATGCCGTTAGTATCAAGGAAGTCCCTTTTAATATTGACTATGGTCTTGCCCTTCCAAACCATCTTTAGATTTCTTTCTTCTGTCACCTTGGCAACTACTGTGGCTTCCACATCTTCATCTCTACAATGTGATAAGAATTTGTCTAAATCCTTTGAGTCTATAACTACTGCCATTCTCTCCTGAGACTCAGATAAGGCTATTTCTGTACCATCAAGGCCTGGATACTTTAAAGGTACCTTGTCTAATTCAATAAACAGGCCATCTGCCAACTCTCCAATGGCAACAGATACTCCCCCAGCACCAAAGTCGTTGCATTTCTTGATCATCTTGGAAACCTCTGGCTTCCTAAAGAGGCGAACTATCTTCCTCTCTATGGCTGGATTTCCTTTTTGCACTTCTGCTGCAGATGTGTGTAGGGATTCTTCTGTATGTTCCTTTGATGAGCCTACTGCACCACCTAGGCCATCCCTTCCAGTCCTGCCACCTACTAAGATAACTAAGTCTCCCGCTTCTGCCTTGCCCCTATATACTGCTTCCCTTGGAGCAGCTGCCACTAGGGCACCTAATTCCATCCTCTTAGCCACATAGCCTTCATCATAGATTTCCCTTGCATAGCCTGTTGCAGCACCAATTTCGTATCCATAGGAGCTATATCCATCCTTGGCCAGCTTTGTGATTTTTCTTTGTGGCAATTTGCCAGGCAAGGTATCTTCATAGCTTTGTCTTGGGTCACTGGCACCTGTAATCCTCATGGCTTGATACACATAGGCCCTTCCAGATAAGGGATCCCTTATGGCTCCACCAAGGCAAGTAGATGCTCCACCGAAGGGTTCCATTTCCGTAGGATGGTTGTGGGTTTCATTTTTAAACATCAATAGCCACTTTTCATTTCTACCGTCTATGTCCACATCTATTTCTACGCTACAAGCATTTACTTCGTCAGTCTCTTCCTTATCATCTAATAGGCCCTTTTTCCTTATTTCCTTCATGTTAATTGTGGCTAAGTCCATTAAGGAAATTGGTCTTTGCCTATTTTCATAAACATACTCTCTAGATTTTATATATTCCTCTATGGCTTTTTGGAATACTTCCTTATACTTGCCTTCTTCTATGGCAATATCTGTTATTTCAGTCATAAAGGTAGTATGTCTACAATGGTCTGACCAGTAGGTGTCTATTAGCTTTAATTCTGTAATGGTTGGGTTTCTCTTTTCATCATTTTTGAAATATTCTTGACAAAACTTTAAGTCATCTAAGTCCATGGCTATTCCATATTGGGACTTAAAGCCTTTTAATTCTTCTTCATTGAAATCTATAAATCCATCTATTACTTCAACATCTCCTCTTGCTTCCTCTTCTACTATAAACTCAAAACTATCTATGGGGACTTCCTTCATTTCGATTGGGTTTATATAATAGGCCTTTATTTTTTCCAAGTCCTCATCTGAGATGTTTTCTAAAAGGATTACCTTTGAATTTTGAACCAAAATATCCTCTTTATTAGTTAAAATTCTAATTAATTGATTTGCAGCATCTTCTCTTTGATTATATTGGCCCTTGTGATATTCAACTCTAAATAGCTTTTCATTTTCCTTAATGGGAAGCTTGTTCTCATATAAATTATCCAAAACTTCTTCGTAGAGTATTTCTTCAACTATCCTTTCCTTGTCTTCCTCCGATACATTGATTAAATCATATAGGTTTACAACCCTTACCTTCCTTAAGCTCTCTATACCTAAGTAATCCCTAAACTCTTTTAGCAAATTCTTTCCTTCCGTGTTGTAGTCTTCCTTCTTCTCTATGAAGATCCTCTTGTAATTCACATTAACCCTCCTCAAAAAGTTAAATTAAGCCCAGTTGGGTAGGCGAAGCGAAACCTACCCGACTGGGCTTTTATCCCTTCGGTGTAATACTTCATGCAAAAAACACATAAAGTATCTGTACCGCTCGGTCCTGCAGGAGTTTTCCTCGGATCCCTAGGTACACTTTCACTCATAGTTAAATGATTTTCGGTCATTTAGTAGATACGCCCCAACCATATTATGGGACTTATATGAGTTTTTTATTCATAACTCTTATTCATTTCTCTTTCATATTAACAGTGTGTTTACCTTATGTCAAGGATTCTTTTTATTAAAGGGTGAACTTCACTATTAGTGTAGGGTCTAAAACTCTAAATGTAAAGGATTCAGTAATAAAAAATCTTACCTTTTCACTTGTATGGTATTGATAACCAATAGAAAAATCTCTACCAATTGTAAGCTCTAGATCATCATGGTTATAGGGTAGTAAATATGCACCATTTACCACATGACTATAGACTATTTTTCCACCAATTAGCTTTTCTATTCTTTCATCTAATGGGTAAGAAGTCTCCCTAGATAAAATCCTTTTATAGGCTTCCTCATTGACTACTAGGCTAAAGGGGCCTCCTTGGTAGTTTTCTTTAAGGAGAATTAGTCCTTGGGTTATGGCTTCCATTATGGTATTAGGGTCATTGCCAAAGGCTATAGGCTCTAACTCCACCATATTGTCAATACCCTTGATTAATCCTTCTTCTAAGCCATTGTAGATTGCATTTTCTTCAAATAATGCAATTTCCTTAACTGCATTTTCCAATGGTTCATAATCGACATCCTTGGCTCCTCTTTCGATATTGTCTAGTTCCCACCTGTCCATTTCAAATTCTATTCTGCTTTCCATTAAGGGTAAAACATTATAATTGCTAAAGCCTACATTTCCTTCTCTTTTAACAGGGCCTAATCTACCTTCAGTGATTACGTTGAAGTCTAATCCCATTGGCCCATTGACCTTAACTACTTTTCTAGCAGATAAATAGGATTTAAATACTTCCTTTGCCCTTTCTTCTATTTCTTCCCAGGCCTTAGGTGAAACTGGGGCTAAGTCTCTATATAGCATATTCTCCCTCCTATTTTAAATCTCCAATATTTAAACTTGAAGAATCATTCATTATTTCACTGACCTTTTCCTCTAGATGAGAAATAGGCCCCTCAGTAAATAAGTAGGTTCTCAGCTCATCATCCCATTTGTCCATATTTCTTCTCAGCCATTCAATAAGCATACAGGCATGTTCTATTTCCTCATCCCTATTATGTGCCATAATCTCCCTAAGCTCAGGGTCGTTTGATGAAACTACTCTTTGGTTATACCAGTCGACGGCCTCAATTTCCTCCTTTAGGCTGTTAAGGGCCCTAGAAATATTCATAGTCTTTTCATCTAATTTTTCCACTGGTTCATGGTATTGACTCACATTATCTTCCTCCTTTGACATTTTATCCCATTATAAGTTTACCCCTATAAAAGTTAATTAAAACATTAACAATCATTATTTTATCTTTAATAATCTATTGTCTCTATCATTTATAAAATTAATCCTATTCCATATTACAAATTTCGATTTATTGTAACTTTATTGTTACACATGGCACCATATTTCGTTGTATAATATAATCAACAGAAAGGAGATTACTTATGATTAGAAAAACAATTAAGCTCATATTTCTAGCCCTAGCTTTAATGGTATTAACCCTAGGTTGCTCTCAAAAAGAAGCCCTACCAGAAGTTCTATCTAAAGAACAATCTATTAAAGAGATTATCCTATCTAAGGGAGAAAACTATAACTTCCTTAAGGATGAATTATATATAGAATACATGAATAAATTGGGAAAAGACTTGGCAGTAAATAAAGAAGCCACACCAGCCCACTATGCTCTTGGCCACTTAGATGAAGATAATATACCAGAACTGGTAGTCTTTAAGGAAAGGGACCCAAATAACAAAGAAGATGAAGGTGCCTTGGAAGTTTATAAGTTCGATGGAGAAAAATACGCATTATTAGACCAAGTCCCCATGAACTATGATAACACCAATTATGAAATAGCCATTGGAAAGATTTCAGAAGCCACCAAGGGTATCCTATTAAACAATAGTGTAGGGGCCCATTCTGGCATAACCTATGGATTTATTTTAGAAGATAATAAGCTAAAGAGTATTTTAAATGAAAATAAAATATCCCTAATATCCATATATACAGAAAATCAGATAAAGGATATAGATAATGACGGTATATTGGAGTTTAGCATATTTACCATAGATCCAGAAACTGAAGGTAAAAATATAGAAGACTCAGATAAGATGGTTCTTTGGTACAAGTGGGACGGAAAGGATAGCGGAGACCTAGTAAAGGTAGAAAGACCTGCTTATACAGAGGAAATTACAAATGAAGAAGTATTTAATCAAGGAAAAAACTTGATTAATGAAAACTTCAATGAAGCCTTAAAATTTATTATAGAAAACCAAGACCAATTATCTAAATATGAAAACCAAGAGCTTCTAAAGGAATATATAAATAAATTAGATGAAGTTTCCTTTGATAAAAGCCTTGAAATCGATAATCTCTTTATTAAATATCAAGAGGGAGAAAACTTTGACCACCTATTTAAAAAATATGGTCTTTCTATGGAAAAATTAAATAGCCTAGAATACCTCAACAGGGAAAAAACCCTAAAAGATGAAGCTGACTTAAAGGAACACTTAATTGAAAATATAGGCTTAGGTTATAAGTTAACCACTTCAGAAGGAATGTACTATTATCTAATAGATTATCAAAAGTTTGTAGACCTCCTAGGTGAGAACTTGACAAACGAGTATAAAGATTATCTAAAGATCTTGGCCATGGACACCAACGAACCCCATATGATTGATGGTAGCCTTGTTATATCCATGGAAAAATTGGCTGAAAGAATACTTCAAGTAGAGAGCTTCAAGTTTGTTTACCCTTATTCTAACCTTCTAGGAGAAGTAAAGGATATATATTCAAGATATATAAACACCTATTTCTTTGGAGATTTACATGATCCAAACTATGATAGACAAACCTTTAAAATGAAAGAGGAAGCCCTCCAAGAATTTGAAAATGCTTTAGAAAAATACCACTACACATATTTTGCTGATATAATACGATTCTTTGTGGATAGTCTAAAAGAAAACAACTATATAGTCGATGACTCTATTAGAAACAAACTTCAAGAACGATTAAACTAATCACATAATCTTCCCTTCATAATATTATGTATTGAGTAATATTATTACTGAGGGGGGATTTTTTTGTTGTCGAGAAAAGAATTTATTCAAGTATCACTTGAGGCAAATTTATTTTTTCAAAGGATCATGAAGGAACATTTATTTTTTATAGAGACAAACCTTCAACCTGTTGATGATGGTTTTATAGCAGAAGCCAATATATTGAAAAAATCCTTTGAAGACCTATTAGGTGAAACAGTAGTATTTGCAAATTGTGCCATAAGAGAAAACATACTTAAATCTAATGAACTTGTGACAAGTTACACCTTAAATGCTGAAAAGATAACATCAAAATTAACTGGAGCATCTATAAACACCAATATAACAGAAGCTGAATATGATTTAAAAGCAAAGCCTAACTTTGACTATACTGAATGGTTAGAGACAAAAATCCACGATATAAACTGCAGGTCCTTAAACCTCCTTGAAGAAGTTATAGAATTTAAAGAGAAGCTCCTAGACTTGTTCTTAGATTGTGATATCTATGTATCACTGTACCCTGAAATGCTGGGCCATTTAATAGCAGAAGCTAAGCTATACTACAACATTCTAAAGGCCTTAGCTAAAAAGACTTTACCAGAAATGCCTGTTTGTGATGAACTAAGATTTTGGAACCATGTAATGGAAGACCATGCAGAGTTCATCGATGGCATGTTGGACCCATCAGAAAAAGACTTAAAGAAGAAAGCAGAAGAATTTGCCAAAACCTTTGAAAAGCTAGTAGAAGAATCTATTAAGTGCCATGAAAAAGACCTGGTTGAAAAAAGCAAGGCTGCAACGGAAGAAATAAGGGATTTCAAAAAATCAGCCACAGAAGGCCTGTTAAACTGCCAAATAAAATCTATTATCCCTCCACTTTTAGCAGACCATGTCCTCAGGGAGGCAAATCACTATTTAAGAATATTGAAGGAAATAAAAATCTGATGGAAAACCATCAGATTTCCTGTTTTCTATTTCCCCTGTACCTTTTATATGCCCTTATGCCTATAATTAATAAGGAGTAAATTGGAATAATCAAAAGCAAAATCCCAGAAAAGTCCCTTTGGGCTGAATAGGAAACCCCTGTAAAGCCTTTAATAAGGACATGGCTTATAATATAGGATAGGGGTAGAAGGAAGACCTTCTCCAATATATTTCTAATCCTCTCATTTTTTCTAAATATAGAGAGGAAAAATCCACTTAAAACTGTCAATAAGATGGCTAAAACAAGATAATATCCCAGGACTAACCTTGGCAAAGTCCTCTGACCACCACCAGGGTTAGGGTCAATTCCATAAATCAGTATATCCTCTCCCCCATCTGTAGTATAGTAGTAAATGGACTTGACTTCTTCCCCCTCTGGATTTAATACAATGCTCCTTTTATCATTCTTTTGAATATACTTGTTCCATAGGGAAGACCATGCAGTCAATGAATAGGAATCCCCATACCTATTAATATCATATCCAGCCACTTCTTCCCTAAAGGTAATGATAACCTTCCCATCCTCGTATCCTTTTATAGACATTATATCTTCTGAATAAGGCAAGTATTCTGGAGCAGTTATATAAGCCATGCCTATGATGGCAAAGACCAAGACCAATAGGCCAGTAAACACAATGGTTTGAACCTTATCTCTAAGTAATTTCCTCTCTATTTTCTTTAAGGGCCCTATAGTTGTATCCATTGGGATTTCCTTAAATTCCTTCATAGATTCCAATTCAACTTTACAATTTGTACAGGTCTCAATATGGCCTTCTATAAGTTTCCGACTATCTTCACTGGCCAAGTCCTCTACATATAAGGGCAGCAAGTCCTTGATTACATCACAGGTTACCTTCACTGAAACCCCTCCATTTCCTCCTGAATTTTCTTTCTAGCCCGGTGATAAGTGACACATGCCCAGTTTTCAGTTTTCCCAAAGATACTGCCAATCTCTTTAAAACTCAACTCTGCAAATACCCTAAGGGTAAATACCTCCTTATAAGGTTCTTTAAGGTCATGTAGTATTTGGTGAATTTTCATAGCATCCTCTTTTGAAGTCAACTCCTGTTCTATATTAATATCTTTTTGCCTTTCCTCCACTATATCTATTAATTCTATTCCTTTGTTTTTTCTTAAATAGGAAAAGTAGGTGTTCTTGGCAATTTGACATAGCCAAACCCGAATATCACAATCCCCTTTAAATGACCCTATGGACTTAATAGCCTTAATGAAGGTTTCAGAGGTTATATCTTCAGCTATATGGGCATTTCCCGATAAGGACTTTATGTAAAGATATACATCCCTGAAATACATCTTATATAATTCTTCCAGGTCTGTCACTTAATCACCTCCTCTATATATAAGACTCA